>JACDQO010000208.1 GCA_015657605.1 Limnohabitans sp.
GCGGCCCTGGCCACCGCCACCGCCACGTGTGAAGCACAGGCCGCTGATAAAAAGCTGGCAGGTGCAGCCAAAAACAGTTTCACCAAAAATGCATCAAGGATGCCACTGGCGGCTGATTTTTTTCGGGCGCACACGGGCTGATGCGAGGACTCAGATCAACACAAGGCCACTGACAATTTCGGGACCTTGGTTGATGGCTCAATTCCGGCATACTTTGCAGCTCGCCGATCCACACAACCCCCGCTTTTGAGTTGGCGGCCTCCAAAATGGAGCCTGAGCACCCATGATCAGCCCCATTCAGACACCTTGATGAGCCAGCAGCAGACCCCAACTTCGATTTCTTTGCCCGATGGAGATACCGTTCAACGGCGCTTGGTCCAGGTGCTCTTTATTGGCGTCTTCATGGCGGCACTCGATACCGCCATCGTGGGGCCGGTTCTGCCTGCGTTGCGTGAAGCCTTTGGCATCGACAACCGCACAGCCGGACTGCTCACGACTGTTTTTTCGCTGAGTTCTTTGTGCAGTACGGCGCTGATGGCTTACTTCAGCGACCGCCATGGCCGTCGACCGGTGTATCTGATCAGTGTGGCGCTTTTCGCCATCGGCTCTGTGTGCATCGCCGTTGCACCCGACTTTGACATGCTGCTGGTGGGCCGTGCCATCCAGGGCATCGGCGCAGGCGGCATAGCGCCAGTGGCCAGTGCCGTGATTGGTGATGTGTTCACCGCCGAGCGAAGGGGCCGTATTTTGGGGCTGATTGGTGCCACCCACGGCATGGCTTTTGTGCTGGGGCCACCACTGGCGACGCTACTCACTTCCACGCTGGGCTGGCGCTGGCTGTTCTTGGTGAACATTCCCGTCGCTCTGCTCGTGTTGTGGTGGGGCGCCCGCAGCTTGCCCAAGCAGCGCAACGGCGCAGCACCGGGGCACATTGACGTGGCAGGCATCACCTGTACCTTGTTGTTTTTGCTGTGCTTGGTGCTGGGCATTTCGCGCCTGGCGGACTCGGCCACCGGGATGCTGCAGTGGCCTGGGTTTTTGGCTGCCAGTGGGGCACTGCTGGTTGCATTGGTCTTCATTGAAAAACGACAGGCGCAACCCCTGATTCCCATCGACCTGTTGGCAAACCGGCAACTGGCTTGTGCCGCTGTGCTGACGCTGGGTGTGGGGTTTTCCATGGGCGGCATTGTCTTTTTGACCTCCATCGCCACGCTGGCCTATGGGGTCAGCGTGGAGTCCGCGGGGCTGGCCCTGCTGCCTCTGGTGTTGTGCTCCATGGTGGGTTCTATGGCGGCCGGGCGCTTGCTGAACCGGCTGGGCGCGCGAAGCTTGGTGATCTTTGGCTTCGCGCTGCTGACGCTGGGCTACCTGCAAAGCGCAGTGCCGCAGACCGGATGGACAGCGTTTTTGATCGCGTCTCTATTGGTTGGGATTGGGGTGGGTGTGGTGGTCAGTGGTGCGCTTCGCACTATTGCGATGGATGAAGCACCGCCTGCCCAGCGCGGCTCAGCCCAGGGCCTGATCACTATTTTGAATGCCGTAGGAACGCTGTTGGCGGTGACCTGCATCAGCGCCATGGCCGACTTTGAAGGCGGCGAGCTGACCGGCTTTAGCCATGCTTACCTGGCCCTGGCATTGAGCATGCTTTTGATGCTGTGGGTGGCGTTCGGGCTGAAAAAGAAGTCAGCCGAGCCGGCTTAAAAAACGGCGTGTTCGCCTCGATCGGGCGTGCCCTCGCCTTTGACCCAACGGGCATAGGCATCGAACAGCGTTTGTGAGCCATGTGAGGGTGTAGCCTGGGCATCGTAGCGCTGCGCCTGAGCGTCCCACACCAACATGGATTCGGTGGCGTAATACCGCCCAATGCGGGCCAACTCGGCCTTTTCGGCAGCGGCTGGAATGAGCTTTCCCAAGACGCTCAAAACGCCCACGATGACGTCCAACAGGCCCACCGGAACGCGCTTGAAACGAGGCGGCTTCCCCAACAATGCAAACAATTGCTCGCCCTGCGCCAGTGGCGTGATGGCAGGCCCCGGCCCACCGATGGGCAAGATCTGGTTGTGCCGCGACACATCATGAAGGCACCCCACCAAAAAATCCGCCAAATCGTCGTCGCTGATGGGTTTGCAGGCGGTCAACTGCCCATCCCCAAACATCAAAAACGGCTTGCCTTTTTTGACACGGTCGAGCTGGCCCGACAGCGATTTGAAAAAAGCCGTGGGGCGCACGATGGAATAAGTCAGGCCCGATTCGATCAAGGTTTTTTCAAAGGCCAGCTTGGCATGCTGAAACGCCAACAAGGGCTTTTGCACACAGATGGCCGACAGCTGCACAAAATGTTTCACCCCTGCAGCTTGTGCCGCTTGCAGCGCCCACACATGGGCTTGGTGATCGACCCGCCAAGCGTCTTGGGGTGAGCCCATGCGCGAGGCCATGCAAGAGACGACCGCGTCAAAACGAGCGTGCGCCAAATCCGCTTGTTTCCAAAAACCCTCTTCGGTCGCATTGCCCCACATGATCGTGGCCCCAGACAGACGTTCTGACAGGTTTGTGTCGGTTTGCGCCGAACCCGCGCCTTGGCGGGGCCTGACCAGACAAACCACCTCGTGGCCACGCCGCAGCAACGCACTTGCAGTAGCGATGCCGATCGTGCCCGTCGCCCCGAGCAACAGCACACGCTGGCCAGCCCCCGATGCCACACCCATCTCTGGCGAAGGTGTGGCGCTGTCTGCGCACGACAAAGGGCTAGAAAGCAGATCGGTGGTCACGCCGGAATTCCAAAAATTCAGAAATTCAATGTTACTTTGATTTGTCTGAAGGGACTTGGCGATTCCGATCCAGCA
>JACDQO010000209.1 GCA_015657605.1 Limnohabitans sp.
CCACCCAGCTCCAGATCGCTCTTGAGCGCGACCGAGTCGTAGCCTTGCATCAGCGGGTACAAAAACTCGTGCACGCTGATGGGGGTGCCTGCCTTGAAACGGTCATGGAAGTCGTTGCGCTCCATCATGCGCGCCACGGTGTACTTGGAGGCCAACTGGATCATGCCCATCGAACCCAAAGGTAGCGACCACTCACTGTTGTATCGGATCTCGGTTTTATTGGGGTCCAGCACCATGCTGGCTTGCTTGTAATAGGTCTCGGCGTTGAGTTTGATCTGCTCGGGGGTCAAGGGCGGGCGGGTGCTGTTGCGCCCCGACGGGTCGCCGATCAGGCTGGTGAAGTCGCCAATCAAAAAGATGACTTGGTGGCCCAGGTCCTGCAATTGGCGCATTTTGTTGAGCACCACGGTGTGGCCGATGTGAATATCAGGCGCGGTGGGGTCCAAGCCGAGTTTGATGCGCAATGGCACACCAGTGGCCTCAGATTTGGCCAGTTTTTGCAACCAATCTTCCTGTGGAATCAGCTCTTCGCAGCCCCTTAACGTGACCGCCATGGCCTCACGGGTCTTGTCCGTGACCGGGAATTTTGTAACAAGCGCTTGATTCATAAGGGTTTTTTCTGAAGTCAAATGGGTTTAGATCGGTACAATAGCTGGTTGTCTCAGGGTGCCCATTTTAGGGTGGCCCCGATTTTGACCCTCGCGCATGGGAGTGGTTTGACCACACCCATTGCCGATCACCCTTCATTTGATGCCTTTTTTTGTTGCTCTCCAGTCTCGACTCGGCCTCCTGCTGATCGGTATTTTGTTCCTGTGCACTGCTGTGCTCGGCGCATTGCTGGTGGGCGCGCAGCGCGTGTTGGGCTGGCTCGACGGGCAACACCCCGTGCTCACCGCAGGCAGCAAGGCCATGGCCCGTTGGCTGGCGCGTCACCCCAAAGCCATCAGCGCCAGCTTGGCCTCCTTGCTCTTGGCCGGCGGCGGCGGCGCATTCGCCATTGCCAACCTGGGACCAGACATTGCTGACCAACCTGTGGTCACCATCACGGTGCCCGTGGCCATTGCCAAGCTCGAGGAACAGGTTCAATCCCTCGACACAGTCAACCTCAACCTCAAGCGCAGTGACACCACCCGTGCATCCGACACCCCTGAAAGCCTGTTGCGCCGACTGGGTCTGGTCGACGCCGAAGCCGCGGTTTTCTTGCGCAACAACCCCTTGGCCAAACAAGCCCTGCGCCAGGCTGGCCGCGCTGTTACCGCCGAAGCTGACAGCCAACAGCGCTTGATCGCCTTGCATGTCCGCTGGCTCAACAAAGAGTCCGACACCTTCTTCCAGCGTTTGGCCATCCAGCGCAGCGACAAAGGCCTGCAAGCGGCACTCGAAACCTCGCCGATGAACACCAGCATCCGCATGACAGGTGGCACGGTGACCCGGTCGCTGTATGACGCCGCCGACGAGGCCCGCTTGCCTGACGTGGTGATCAACCAGCTCACCCAGATTTTTTCCAACCAAATCGACTTCCACCGCACTTTGCGCAAGGGCGCCCGGTTTTCGGTGGTCTATGAAGTCCTTGAGGCCGATGGCGAGCCGGTTCGCACTGGCCGCGTGTTGACCGCCGAGTTCAACAACGGCAACAACACTTACGAAGCCATCTGGTTCCAAGAGCCAGGACAAAAAGGCAACTACTACAGCCTTGAAGGCAAAAGCCTGAGCCGCGCCTACTTGGCCTCACCCGTTCCCTTCTCTCGCCAAACCAGTGGTTTCACCATCCGTTTGCACCCGGTCTTCAAAACCAAGATGGCTCATCTGGGCGTTGACTATGCGGCACCCACCGGAACGCCTGCTCAATCCGTTGGGGACGGCGTGGTGATTTTGCGGCGTTCAGGGGGGATTCGGCAATGTGGTCGAAATTCGCCATGGCAGCGGTCACACCACCTTGTATGCGCATTTGAGCAAGATCCATGTGCGCAAAGGGCAGACCGTCCAAAAGGGTCAAACCATTGGCGCTGTGGGCTCCACAGGCTGGTCTACCGGCCCTCATTTGCATTTTGAATTCCGCGTCAATGGCGTCCACGTTGACCCTCAAAAAGTCATCCAGCAAGCGCAGGCCTTGCCCATTGCACCAGGTGCCATGCCCCGCTTCAACGCCCAAGTCAAGCAAGCCAAAACCCAACTGCTGGCTGCGGCGCAAATGCGAGAGAGCAGCAGCCAATGACCACCAAGGGCCGCAAGGCCCTTTTTTAATGCTTGGCAAGCTTCCCTGTAACGATCGTGCATTGGTCTTTTCCCATGGCCCCAGCTTTTTACATTGGCCTGATGTCTGGCACCTCTCTGGATGGTGTGGATGGCGTCATGGCCCAGATCGACAACTCCGGACGCTTGCAGGTCACCGCCCATGCCTTTGTGGCTTTCCAAGCCTCTTTCCGCGACGAGTTGCTGCAACTCAACCAAAGTGGGCCCGATGAACTGCACCGCAGCGCTTTGGCTGGCAATGCCATCGCGCGGCATTACGCGCAAGTGGTGCGAGCACTTTTGCAAGCCACAGACCTTGCGCCTGAACATGTGGTGGCCATTGGCGCCCATGGTCAAACCGTGCGCCACCGTCCACTGGAGTTCGATGGCGATGCAGAAGGCCTCTACCCTGCTGTGGGCTACACACTGCAATTGATCAACCCCGCCTTGCTTGCCGAGCTGACCGGGATCGACGTGGTCGCCGACTTTCGCAGCCGAGATCTGGCCGCAGGCGGGCAAGGTGCACCCTTGGTGCCCGCCTTTCACCAAGGAGTTTTTGGACAGCCAGGTGCCTGCGTGGCGGTGCTCAACATTGGTGGCATCTCCAACCTCAGCGTGCTCAGTGCCGATGGCGGCGTTCAGGGCTGGGACTGTGGCCCCGGCAATGCACTGATGGATTTTTGGTGCGCTCGGCACACCGGCCAGGCTTTTGACCGTGCAGGGGCTTGGGCGGCGCAAGGCCATGTCAACCCGACTTTGCTCGCACAGTTGATGACCGAAGAATTTTTGCAGCGTTCGCCCCCCCAAAAGCACGGGCCGGGATTTGTTCAACCCCGCTTGGTTGGAGCAGCACATGGGCGCATTGGCTGGAAGCGGCGCGTATGCGCCGTATGCGCCTCAAGACGTGCAAGCCACTTTGACGGAGTTCACCGCACTCACCTGCGCCTCTGACGTCTTGCGCCATGCCGCAGGCGCAGCGTCTTTGGTGGTGTGCGGTGGGGGTGCTCTGAACACCCATTTGATGGCGCGACTGGCGCATCATGTGCCCGGGATTGAGGTCGTCAGCAGTGCCGATCGAGGCCTGCCGCCCTTGCAGGTCGAAGCGGCTGCATTTGCCTGGTTGGCTTTCAAAAATCTGAAACGCGAAACCGCCAGCCTTAAAAGCGTCACGGGCGCCCGAGGCGCCCGTGTCTTGGGGGCTGTTTACCCCCGTTGAATGGCTGCGAGCTGGGCTCGCATGCGTGAAGGATCAGGCTGAGAAAGACGAGCCGCAACCACAGGTCGATGTGGCGTTGGGGTTCTTGATGACGAATTGCGCGCCCTGCAAGTCCTCTTTGTAATCGATCTCGGCACCGGTCAGGTACTGGTAGCTCATCGCATCGATCAGCAGGGACACACCGTTTTTGCTCATGGTGGTGTCGTCTTCGTTGGTGATTTCATCAAAAGTGAAACCATACGAAAAACCCGAGCAGCCGCCACCTTGAACAAAGACACGCAGCTTCAAATCAGGGTTGCCCTCTTCGGCGATCAGGTCGGCCACCTTGGCGGCCGCGCTGTCGGTGAAGACAATCGGATCGGGCATGACAGTTTGGATATTTTCAGCAACAGCGCTCATGGTGTTTCTCCGGTTCAGTGAAGAATAGTATAGCGCGCTGGTCGGGAATTACCGAGAGTGTAAAGCAGTAACGCTACTGGCCTCATGGGCTTTTCGCCCGACAAGCGCCCAAACAAAAAGCCGCCACGGCGAACCGGTGCGGCTTTTGGATGAAGCAGAAAAAGCGGATTAGCGCTTGGAGAACTGCTTGCGGCGGCGAGCGGAGTGCAAGCCAACCTTTTTACGTTCGACTTCACGGGCGTCACGGGTGACAAAACCAGCTTGGCTCAGCATAGGCTTGAGCGAAGCGTCGTAGTCAATCAGGGCGCGGGTGATGCCGTGGCGCGATGCGCCGGCTTGACCGGATTCGCCACCGCCGTGCACGTTGATCATGATGTCGAAAGTTTCGGCATGGTTGGTCAACATGAGGGGGTTGCTTGGCGATCATGATCGAAGTCTCACGGCCCAAAAGTAGGCTTGGAGTGTCCTTGCCATTGACTGTGATCTTGCCAGTGC
>JACDQO010000210.1 GCA_015657605.1 Limnohabitans sp.
ACCACCCGACGGCGGGCGCCCAGGTTCAAACCCGACAAAGCCAACACCGAAGGCGGTGCCACCGTGATGAAGGTCAAGGGCAAGAGGCGCTGCGGCCACATGCCCAAGCGGCGGATGCGCCAACCGATCAAAACCCAAGCCACCGGCCAAAGCAAGGCTGCCAGGCCAAATTGAACCGCGGCCCAAACCGGATGACCCAAGCCCACACCCGCCAAAGCCGGCAACACATTGCCCACCACAGGAATGAACAAGGCCGGGGTCATGCCCAACCAAAACCGGTCTTGGCGCCGATCCGAACGAAACCAGCTCAGCACCACCACCCCACTCACCCCCATCAAGCCGGCTGAGCCCAGCATCCACAGGGCATCTGCCCACCATGAAAACCCCCAGTGGGTGGCCCCCACACTGGCCAACAACACCCAAGAAGCGGGCATGGTCGCCACAAACACATGGCGCACAGGATGCTTGAGATCAGCCCGCACAGCCTCAGGGAACCACCACAGGCGAGCGACTGTGGCCAGCATCAAAGCCATCCAGACGCATGCGGCCACAACGCCCAAAACGGCCGAGACCTGCACCGCCACGTTCCCCCAAAGAAACTCGGCTCGGTACCAAGCCAGCGACAGGCCGCACCAGCCCATGACCATCGCAAACCAAGCAAAGCCCAGATGTTGTATGGACGAGAAAAAAGGCGTGGGCTCATGCGCTGCGGAAAGAAAAACCCGTGGGCTTGACCACGGGTTGGGGGATGGGCGTCGATAGAACGGTGTTCTTCAGAACGGGATGTCGTCGTCCATGTCGTCAAAGTTGCTGGCGGCTGGCTTGGCGGCGGCTGCAGGGCGGCTGGCCGGTGCGGCAGCTGGCCTGGCCGGTGCGGCTTGGCGCGGGGCATAGCCACCACCGCTGCCGCCATCTTCTGACGGGCCGCCCATGCCTTGGCGGCTGCCCAACATTTGCATGCTGTCGGCGCGGATGTCGGTGGCGTATTTTTCAACGCCATTTTTGTCGGTGTACTTGCGGGTGCGCAGACTGCCCTCGACATACACCTGACTGCCTTTGCGCAGGTACTGGCCCGCGATTTCAGCGAGCTTGGCGAAAAAGCTGATGCTGTGCCACTCGGTGGCCTCTTTCATCTCGCCGGTTTGCTTGTCTTTGTAGCGGTCGGTGGTGGCCACGCGGATGCTGGTGACCGCATCGCCCGAGGGCAAGTAACGGGTTTCGGGGTCGGCACCCAGGTTGCCGACGATGATGACTTTGTTGACGGATGCCATGAAAACTCCTCGAAGATGTCTGAATTATGAGGCCATTCCCGGCCCACTCCGCGGACTGGCCCCGCGCTCAGGCCGCTTGCCCGACCGGTGCGCTTCGGCCCGGGGTTTGCATAGGCCAGGCCACCAGCAACCAAGCCAGCATGGCCACACCGCAGCACAAAAACAGGGCCGGACTGCCCCAGGATTTGACCAACCAACCGCCTGACAAACCCCCGACAAAAAACCCCAAGGACTGCAGCGTGTTGTAGACCCCCATGGCCGCACCGCGCATGGCGCTGGGCGCGATGCGCGAGGCCAAACTGGGCTGGGTGGCTTCCAGCGCATTAAAGCCACAAAAGAACACCAGCAGCAAGACCGCCAAAGCCCCCAGGCTGGTGGTGCCCACCGACTGAAGCAGCAAACCTGCTTGCACCAGCAGGATCAGGCCAATCGAGACCAGAAACAGCTTTTTCAGGTGACCACGCCGCTCCGCGGCAAACACCAGGCCCAAGAACACAAAAGACAAAGCAACGGCCGGCAAATACACCTGCCAGTGCTGCGCCGTCTGCAATCCCGCCTGGACCAGCAAAGCTGGCACCGACACCCACATGGCCAACTGCACCGCATGCAAGACAAACACCCCCACATTCAAGCGCATCAGTCGGCATGGGCCAGCACATCGCGCAAGCGCCCACGCCCCTCCCCAGTCACAGGCACAGGTGCAGGCGGCACGCTCCAAACGACCACGCCCACACCCACCAAGGCCAGCACGCCGGTCAGCCCAAACAAGCCGGACAAACCGATCCAGCCCGTGAGCAAAGGCGACAACACCAATGACAACGCAAACACCAGGCCGATGCTGCCGCCCACCAAAGCCATGGCCTTGGTGCGCACCTCGTCACGCGTCAAATCGGCCAACAAAGCCGTGACAGCGGCCGACACAGCCCCAGCGCCCTGCAGGCTGCGCCCCAACAACAGGCCCATCAAATCGGTGGCCGCCGCCGCCCAAAAGCTGCCCAAGGCAAAAATCAGCAGGCCCAGCACAATGACCCGTTTGCGCCCAAAACGGTCAGACGCCATGCCAAACGGCAACTGCAAGAGGCCTTGTGTCAGGCCATAAATGCCCATGGCCAGCCCCAACCAGACCGGGTCCTCACCACCGGGGTAACGGCGCGCCTCCAGGGCAAAGACCGGCAAAACGAGAAACAAACCCAGCATGCGCAGCGCAAAAATGCTGGCCAGCGAGGCGCTGGCGCGTCGCTCGGTGGCGGTCATGTTCAAAGGGTCTGAAAAATGGGGGTGCAAAGGGTCGGCCACGACAAGAAAGGCAAAGGGGCAAAAGTCCAAGCGCCATTGTCCCTGATCAGCCCCAGCCCGTGACCCCAACTGCGCCAGCGGGGATAATCGAAAGTTTTGCTGATTTGGCCGCCCACTGTGAACCTTGTCGATTCCCCTCTCTTGCCCGAAGAACCTGACCGGGCGCTGTATTTGGCCTCGGCGCTGCGGCAAACCCACATCAGCGTGCGTGGTGCGCGCACCCACAACCTGAAAAACATCGACCTGGACATCCCGCGCAACCAGTTGGTGGTGATCACCGGGCTGTCGGGTTCGGGCAAGTCAAGCCTGGCCTTTGACACGCTGTACGCCGAAGGCCAGCGCCGCTACGTAGAAAGCCTGTCGGCCTATGCGCGGCAGTTTTTGCAGCTGATGGACAAGCCCGATGTGGACCTGATCGAGGGCCTCTCGCCCGCCATCAGCATTGAGCAAAAGGCCACCAGCCACAACCCCCGCTCCACGGTGGGCACCGTGACCGAAATCCACGACTACCTGCGCTTGCTGTACGCCCGCGCCGGCACGCCGTATTGCCCCGACCACAACCTGCCCCTGCAGGCGCAGACCGTGAGCCAGATGGTGGACGCCGTGCTGGCCCTGCCCGAAGACACCAAATTGATGATCCTCGCGCCCATTGCCCGCGAGAAAAAAGGCGAGTTTGAAAAAGTGTTTGAGCAGATGCAGGCGCTGGGCTATGTGCGCTTTCGCATCAATGGCCAGACGGTGGAAGTGGAAGACCTGCCCACGCTCAAGAAAACCGAGAAACACAACATCGACGTGGTGGTGGACCGCATCAAGGTCAGGTCGGAAGAGGATGCGAAAGCACGCGACGCCCTGCGCCAACGCTTGGCCGAGAGCTTTGAAGCCGCGCTGCACCTGGCCGAACACCGCGCTGTGGCCTTGGAAATGGACACGGGCAAAGAACACCTGTTCAACGCCAAGTTCTCCTGCCCGGTGTGTACCTATTCCATCAGCGAGCTGGAGCCCAGGCTGTTCTCGTTCAACTCGCCCATGGGCGCATGCCCGACCTGCGACGGCATTGGCAGCATGGCGTTTTTTGACCCCGAGCGGGTCGTCGCCTTCCCTTCGCTCAGCTTGGCCAGCGGCGCCATCAAGGGTTGGGACAGGCGCAACGGCTTTTACTTCAGCATGCTCGAAAGCCTGGCCAAGCATTACCAGTTCGACATCGAAACGCCTTTTGAAAAACTCACCCCGATTCACCAGCAGGTCTTGTTGCATGGCTCAGGGCTGGAAGAGATCAAGTTCAGTTACACCATGGAGTCCGGTGCCTCCCAAGGCAAGAAGGTCAGCAAGAAGCACCCGTTTGAAGGAATCATCCCCAACATGACGCGGCGCTACCGCGAGACCGACTCGGCCGTGGTGCGCGAAGACCTGGCCCGCTACCGCAACATGCAGGCCTGCACCGATTGCCAAGGCACCCGCTTGCGCCGCGAAGCCCGTCATGTGCGCATTGGCGAAGGCGCGCAAGCCCGCGCCATCTTCGAGATCAGCCACATCACCCTGGGCGAGTCTCAGCAGTATTTCAGGCCTGAAAATGCACGGGGCCAAGGCCGAGATCGCCGACAAGGTGGTGCGCGAAATCGCGCTTCGCCTGAAGTTTTTGAACGACGTGGGCCTGAATTATTTGAGCCTGGACCGCAGCGCCGACACCCTCTCGGGTGGCGAGTCGCAACGCATCCGCCTGGCCAGCCAGACTCGGCTCAGGGCTGACTGGCGTGATGGTACGTGCTTGGACGAACCCAGCATCGGCCTGCACCAGCGCGAC
>JACDQO010000211.1 GCA_015657605.1 Limnohabitans sp.
GGCGGTGCCGATGTCCATGCCCCGGTAAACCAAGGCCGAGTCGACGCTGATGATTTCTGCGCCGCCTTGGGACTGCAGGCTTTCGGCCAAAGCCAGTGCCGCAGCCGTTTTGCCGCTGGCGGTGGGGCCAACGATGGCGATGGCGTCCACTGGACGCTGCTGAGCGACACTCGCGTCAAAGCCGTTCATGCAGTGGCCTTGTCGGGTGTGGCCTGCACTTCAGGGCGGCCGTGGCGTTGCACCAAAGTCCAGGCGACGATGCTGATGACCACGCTCCAGAGCAGCATGCCATGGGCCAGCGCAAAGACGGGCTCGTGCATTTGTGTGCCGAGCCAGCCCCCCATGAAAAAAGCGCCCAGCATCATCAAAAAGCCGTTGAGTGCCGAGGCCGTGCCCGCGCGTTGCGGAAACGGTCCGACCGCGCCGCTTTGACCGCAAGACTGGTGCACGCCGTGGCCCAACATGAACAGGTAAATCGGCCCCAGCACACTGGACGCGCCATACCAGGCTTGGCCTTGGCCCGCATAGGCCAGCCCCGCCATGCTGACCCCGCCCGCCAGAGTGAGGAAGGCGGCAACGCCCACGGTGCGTTGCACGCTGGTGCGCCGCAGCATCCAGCGGCACCAGAAGGTGCCCACGATATAAGAGAGCGACATGCTGAGCATGAAAAACCCATAAGCCGTGGTGCTGTAGCCCATGCTGCGGGTGAACACAAAGGCCGAGCAGGCCAAAAAGGTGAACAGGCCCAGGTAGGAGCCCGAAGACAAGGCGCACCAGGCGCGGAAGGTGGGGTGGCGCAAGATGTCGCGGTTGGCCAGCCAGAGTTGGCGCAGCTGCAGGGCGTCGGGGTTGGGCCGCGCTAAGGTTTCTTCAAAGCGCCACAGCAGCAGGCAGAATGTGAAGGCACCAAATGTGGCCAGGCTGAGCAGGGCCACACGCCAGCCCAGCCAGTCGGTCAGCACGCCGCCAATCGGTGCGCAGGTGCAGGCGATGATGCCCAGCCCGGTGAGGGCTTGCGACATGACATTGGCCCCTTGGACTGGCGCGTACAGGTCGCGCACCACGGCGCGTGCGGCCATGACGCCTGCGCCCATGGCCACACCTTGCAGGGCACGGCCTGCAATCAGCCAGGCCATGTTGGGGGCCAGCGCACAGGCCACCGAGGCCAGCACGTAAGCGCCCATGCCCCACAGCAAGATGGGTTTGCGGCCAAAGCGGTCAGACAGCGGCCCCCACACCAGTTGCGACAGGCCAAACGCCAGCAGCAAGGCCGTGAGGGTGAGCTGGGCCTGGCCCATGCCCGCCGCAAAGCCTTCGGTGATGGCGGGCAGCGCGGGCAGATAGAGGTCTGTGGTGACGGGTTGCAGGCCGAGCAAGAGGGCCAGCAGCAGCACGATGAGTTTTGGGGGCATGTTGTTTTTTGCGACCTAATCCGAGCCCGCGTCGGAGGGCAGCACCCGGCCGCCCTCATACTCGCTTCGCTCGCCAAATCGGGCGGTCCGGGCACTGCCCCCCGACGCGGGCTCTGCGTTGCTGGTGCACATCATCAACGTCCCCGCAAAAACAGCGCATCCAAATCGCGCATCGTCATCTGCCGCCAGGTTGGACGACCGTGGTTGCATTGGTCCGAGCGTTCGGTGTCTTCCATTTGGCGCAGCAGGCCGTTCATTTCGTCGAGGGTCAGGCGGCGGTTGGCGCGTACCGCGCCGTGGCAAGCCATGGTGGCCAGGATCTCGTTTTGGGCCCGTTGCACCACGGTGCTGGCATCGTGTTGCGCCAGTTCGGCCAGCACGCTGCGGGCGAGCTCCACCGCATCGCCTTGCGCGAGGCTGGTGGGCACGGCGCGCACGGCCAAGGTTTTTGGCCGACAGCGGCGAAATTTCCAGACCCAGTTGTTCCAGCGCCTCAGCGCAAGCCTCAGCGGTGGCCACTTCGCTCGGGTTGGCGGCAAAAGTGGCGGGTATCAAGAGCGGTTGGCTGGCGATGCGTGGCCCATCGCTGTCTTGCGCGTTGAGTTGGTTTTTCAGGCGCTCGTACACGATGCGCTCGTGCGCGGCATGCATGTCCACCACCACCAGGCCTTGTTTGTTTTCGGCCAGGATGTAGACACCGTGCAGCTGTGCGATGGCGCGGCCCAAGGGCCATTCGCCTTCGGGCAGAGGTGGTGGCGTATCCACACCCTTGTAGGCGCTTGCCCCTGCAAGCGAATGGTCTCCGACTGCGAGAGGTTTTGGCCAATCGGCAGGGCGGGCTTCTTGAGCGCTCAGGTCTTCGCTGCGCTCAGGCGGGTTCCACAGTGCCTTCAGATCCGCCATGGCCTGCTCGCCGTCCACGCGGGGGCGCACAAAGTCGGCTGGTTTGTAGCTGGGGGCTGAAAAAATCGAAGGGCCGGGGCGTTCGAAAGCCATGCCGCCTTGCTGCCAGCTGGCCGACTCGGGCAGGGCTTTGGGGGCAGGGGTATTCAGGTCAAAAGCGCTGTCAGCGGTGCTTGGCGCATCGGTCAGCAGGTGGGCACGCGGCGCAGCCAGCGCGTTTTCAATGGCGTGTCGCACGGCTTGGTGCACCGCGCGGCTGTCCCTGAACCGCACTTCGATCTTGGTGGGGTGCACATTCACGTCCACCAGCGTCGGTTCGATCTGCATGAACAGCGCATAGGCCGGTTGTTTGTGGCCGTGCAACACGTCTTCGTAGGCGCTGCGCGCGCCGTGCATGACCACTTTGTCACGCACAAAGCGCCGTTCACATAAGCAAATTGGTGGTCGGGGCGAGAACGGGCCGCGTCAGGCAAACCGGCGCGGCCGATCACTTTGAGCGGCCCAGCGTTGTATTCCACCGCGATGGATTGCGCCACGAACTCTTCGCCCAACACATCGGCCAGGCGCTGTTCCAGGCCTGCTGCGCCGGGGTGTACGCGCCACTGCTCGACCAGCTTGCCCTCGTGCCAAATGGCAAAGCCCACATCGGGTCGGGCCAGGGCGTGGCGGCGCACGGCTTCGATGCAATGCGCCAGCTCGGTGCTGTCGCTTTTCAAAAACTTGCGGCGGGCAGGGGTCGAAAAGAACAGCTCTTTGACCTCCACGGTGGTGCCCACGGCGCGGGCGGCAGGGCGGATCTCGCCGGTGCGGCCGTCCAGGGCAAAGGCGGTGGGCTGGCCGTCCATGCGCGAGAGCAAGGTGAGCTCGGAGACCGAATTGATGGCCGCCAGCGCCTCGCCC
>JACDQO010000025.1 GCA_015657605.1 Limnohabitans sp.
ACATCATGGTGGAGTGGTACCCGCATGTGCTGACCGTATCGACTTTGCACCCGATCAGCCCGAACAAGACGCTCAACATGGTGGAGTTTTACTACCCTGAAGAAATCGTCGCCTTTGAGCGCGAGTTCGTCGAAGCCCAGCAAGCGGCCTACATGGAAACTTGCATCGAAGACGACGAGATTGCCGAGCGCATGGACGCGGGCCGCAAAGCGCTGCTGGCTCGGGGCGACAACGAAGTGGGCCCTTACCAAAGCCCCATGGAAGACGGCATGCAGCACTTTCACGAGTGGTACCGCCGCCAGATGAGCACCACCTGAAACGAAGGCCCCGATGCAAGCCTCTTGGATGATCTTGGCATCCTTGTTCTTCTCGATGATGGGGGTTTGCATCAAATACGCATCGACCCACTTCCACACGTCCGAGCTGGTTTTTTTCAGGGGTTTGATTGGCGTGTTGTTCATGGCCACCTTCTGCAGGCTGCAAGGTGTCTCTTTGCGCACCTCGATTCCCATGATGCATGTCTGGCGTTCGGTGGTGGGTGTCACTTCGTTGGCTGCCTGGTTTTATGCCATTGCCCACTTGCCCCTGGCCACGGCCATGACACTCAATTACATGAGCGGCATTTGGGTGGCGGTTTTTTTGGTGGGGGGCACCCTGGTCATGGGCAAACTGCAAGAGGCGACCCGGCAAGGGCCCATCGTGCTGACGGTGATCGCCGGTTTTGGCGGTGTCATCTTGTTGCTGCGCCCCACCATCGACAAGACCAGTTGTTTGCCGGCATCGTCGGCCTGCTGTCTGGCCTGGTCGCTGCTTTGGCCTACATACAGGTCGCGGCGCTGGGGCGGCTCAACGAACCCGAAGCGCGCACTGTGTTTTATTTTTCTGTCGGCACCGCTGTGGTGGGCGCAGCGCTCATGCTGGTCACCGGCGTCAGCCCATGGCTTTGGCCCAGCGTGTTGTGGTTGCTGCCCATTGGCGTGCTGGCCGCGCTGGGGCAGTTGTGCATGACCAACGCCTACAGCCGCGGCTCGACCCTGGTGGTGGCCAACCTGCAGTATTCGGGCATCGTCTTTGGTGCCTTGTTTGGCCTGATCCTGTTTGGCGACCAAATACCGCTGATGGGCTGGTTGGGCATGGCCCTCATCATGGCCAGCGGCATTGCGTCCACCGTGCTGCGCAGCCGTACACTGCCCAGCGCACCTGCTGAAGACCATTGAACCTTGGAGACCACCATGTACAACTTGCTGATCAACGCCCCCCAATTGCAAACCTTGCTGGCGCAGGGCACACCCTGCGCCATTTTCGACTGCAGTTTTGACCTGATGAAGCCCGAGCTGGCGGGTGGCTTTTTTGCAGACGAGCGCATCGCTGGCGCCTTGCCCGCCAACCTGGACAAGAACCTGAGCACGCACACGCCCGGAGCAGGTGTCAACGCTGGACGCCACCCCTTGCCCCAGCGCGAAGCCGTGGCCCAATGGCTGGGCAGTTTGGGCATTCACAACGGCATGCAGATCGTGGTGTACGACCGCAACAAAAGCGCCTACTGCGGGCGTTTGTGGTGGATGCTCAAATGGCTGGGCCACGAGGCTGTGGCGGTCCTGGACGGTGGCCTGCAAGCTTGGAAAGACGCTGGTGGGGCCACCGAATCGGGCCCCTTCACGCCCCCTGCACCTGCCGTGTTTGAGTTGAGGCACCGCTGCGCCAGCTGGTGCTGACCTCAGAGGTGTCAGCAGCCTTGGCAGACCCGAGCAAACCATCATCGATGCCAGGGCCGGAGCGCGCTCAGGGGCGAGGTGGAGCC
>JACDQO010000212.1 GCA_015657605.1 Limnohabitans sp.
CAAACGGCACAAATCATGGTGGAACGCTACCCGCATTTTCAGTTGGGCCAATTGGTCTATGCGGACCTGCTGGCCGGCGGTGCGGGCGTTGCCCCAGAGACCGATGCCCTGGTTGACAGCCCGGGTCTTCAACACCGCATGGATCAGCTTAAGACAGAAGCGCTCTTGCGCACACGCCATGCGGGTCGGAAGCTTCTTGCCGGCAAAGTTCCTGCACAACTGAGGTATTTGTCACCCAGTGTTCGGAAGGTGGTCGTTGTGGACGCCAACAAGTCGCGGCTTTATGTGCTGGCTTATCAACCCGATGACTCGGGCATTGAAAAGCTGCAAGTGGTGTTGGATGTGTACGTCTCCATCGGCAGCCAAGGCATGGGCAAGTGGCGTGAAGGCGATGCAAAAACGCCGATTGGTGTCTATTTCATTCAAAAGCACCTCACCGATCCCATGCTGCCCGATCTTTATGGTTCAGGCGCGCTGACACTCGACTACCCCAATCCGGTCGACAAGCAACTGAAAAGAACAGGGTCTGGCATTTGGCTGCACGGTCACCGAGCCAACAGTATGCGCGTCCGCCAACGGCCACAGATGGGTGTGTGGTCTTGGCCAACGATGACATGACCCGACTCATTCAGCTTGGCGTGCACAAGGATACGCCCGTCATCATTGCGGAAAGTTTGTCTTGGATCGATGGGCGTGCATCGACCCTTTCGGCCCCCAACACTGCGAGCGCTGGTTGGCCAGCGCCAGCACACATGCATGAAACATCGAGCGATTGGATTTTGGTCTCTGCCATCGAGTGGGTGGATCGAACTGAAAAACGCACATATGCGGTCTTGAGCCATGAACTTCAGGTGCCAGGCCGGAGTCCACAACGCCGTCACAGCTACTGGGTCAATGACCGGCAGCAGTGGAAAGAAGTCAGTAACCCTCTTTGAGCCCATACAACCTAGACTTTGCAAGTGCACAACCACCAGACATTGACCAACCACCAAACCTTGCTGCTTCAAGGTGTGTTGAATTTTTTCTTGGAGCAGGGAAAGATTGCGCTTGTTGCATCCGAGGATACGGACACCAAGGCTTGGTTTGATCAGGCCCTTGAGCAGCAGGTGGGTGAAAAATGGGTTGCGAATTGATTCGCTTGGATGCGCTCACCGATCCTTTGGATGCTTTGAATGTTCTGCTGTCAGGCATCTCCGTGCAACAGGCCACGCAGCCCGAGAGTGAGATGCGCGCCAACTTTTTGCTTTGGGTGACAGAGAGTGAGCACTTCACACAAGAGCGCTTTCAACTTTTGAAACAAATCATTTTGCAGTTTTCGGGCTTGGACCTCAAACTGTTTGTATCTGTGACCTCTGATCGATGGAGCAGCCAACTCTTCGACATTGCCGGTCGGAAGATCTCCTATTGGTTTATTCCTGCGAGCGTTTCTGCCGGCTTGACTAGCGCTGCAGTGGTGGCCCATCTTGACCCGAAAGATCAGAGCCATTCCCAAGCACAGGCCCCCATTCAAGTGGCTGTAGCTCAAGCGTCTGAGATACCGGTTGAACTTGAAAAATCGCCTCTTGCACAAGCTGGGGTGCGTTCAAATGCGCAACAGCGAAAATTCAAACCAGTGGGGCTGGTTGTTGGTGTGTTGATTTTGCTCGTGTCAACCATGGTCTTTTTTAAGTTCAAGTCAGGTGCAGAGCCGAACTTGGTTTCCTCAGTGCCGCCTGCCTCGGACGCGCCACGGGCCGTCGCAGAGGGTGCGCAGCAGGCCCCTCAAAGTCCAACGGCTCCAAGCAGTACCGTGGCCAGTGGGCCTGCAGAGACTCCAAGGTCGGGGTCTGCCAGCGTGCAGCAGCTTGACGCTTCGAGGTCCAAAGCCGCATCAGCTGACAGTGCTACCGAAACCTTGGTCGCTTGTCCTCAACCCAGGTCAGTTGGCACCTTACCGACGGCCAAGCCGGTTGTTTTTAACAAAGAGACCAATTACATCTTCATCAAAACCGATCAAGATCGTGCAATTTGCGTCGCGCCCAACGGCGGCCCTTACCAGCTTGTGAATTTGCGCGCCATCAAAGGAACCAGGATCTACGGCAATGGTCCATGGCGTGTTTACAGCCCCGAATTGCAGCGTTTTGAACTTTATTTTCAAGGTGCCAGGGTCACGCTTGGGCCCAATGTCATAGACCATGTTCAGGTTATCCCATATTGATGGCCTGAGTCGCCATTCACCCCAACCATCGGTTGTTTCCCATGTTTCGCACCACCGTTGCGAAAAGATGCAGGACCAATGGCGCGTTTCGGCTGTGAAAGTCTGCACTTGATTGGTCAGCGATGGTGCTGAATCGCGTGATAAGCTGGAACCCATAAATACAAAGACATCCAACAAAACCATCAGCTTTAAGCTGGGGCCATTCGGGAAGACAAGACCATGGGCGCGACAGGTTATTTCACCCACCCAGATTGCTGGAAGCACGAGATGGGACCAGGCCACCCCGAGTGCCCGGAGCGCTTGGGCGCCATCGAAGACCGGTTGCTGATCAGCGGTGTGGACATGGCGCTGCAAAGGCGCGAGGCCAGTCCGGCCGCTTTGGCCGACATCGAGTTGGCCCATGGGCGCATGCATGTGGCTGCTTTGCGCGGTTTAGGTGACATGTTGCGCGAGGACATGGCCGCTGGCGGACCCACCCACACCAGCTTGGATCCGGACACCATGATCAATGCCCACACCTGGGATGCCGCACTGGTGTCTGCGGGTGCTGCCATCGACGCCACCGACGCTGTGATGGCAGGCGAGTTGGAGAACGCCTTTTGCGCAGTGCGCCCCCCCGGCCACCACGCGTGCCGGGACAAGGCCATGGGTTTTTGTTTTTTCAACAACGTGGCGATTGCCGCCATGTATGCGCTGGAGCGCCATGGCCTGAAGCGTGTGGCGATTGTGGACTTTGACGTGCACCACGGCAACGGCACCGAAGACATCGTGGCGGGTGACGAGCGCATCTTGATGGTGAGTTTTTTCCAGCACCCGTTCTACCCCGAAGGCGGTTCGACATCGAGCGCAGCTAACTTGGTCAATTTGCCGGTGCCGGCTTACACCAAAGGCATGGACATCCGCGAATTGGTGGACATGATGTGGCTACCGCGCCTAGAGGCCCACAAGCCCGAGTTGATCTTCATCAGCGCGGGGTTTGACGCCCATCGCGAAGACGATCTGGGTCAGATGGGTTTGGTCGAGCAAGACTACGCTTGGATGACCCAACGCATCAAGGACGTCGCACTGCGACATGCTCAAGGCCGCATCGTCAGTTGCCTGGAAGGCGGCTACAACCTGAGCGCTCTGGGCCGCAGCGTTGAGGCGCATTTAAGGGTTTTAGCCGACGTTTGACCAGATCGACGTGCGTGCATTCGCCTGCTCGCCACTGAGTTTCGGCACAATCGGGTCATGATCGAACCGACCTCACTCCAAACCCCGAATGTGCTGCTCCATGAGCGCGATGCCCATGGTGTGCACCGGCTGAGCTTGAACAGCCCTGTCAGCTTCAACACGTTGAGCGAGGCCATGCTGGCCGCTTTGCAGCAAGCGCTGGATGCCATCGCGCAAGACGAGCAAGCGCGGGTGGTGGTTCTGGGCGCTGCAGGCAAGGCCTTTTGCGCCGGGCACAACCTGAAAGAAATGCGCGCACAGCCTGAGCTGGCTTACTACCAAAAGCTGTTTGCCCAGTGCAGCCGCATGATGATGGCCATTCAACAGCTGCCGGTGCCGGTGATTGCCCGTGTGCAAGGCCTGGCCACAGCGGCCGGTTGTCAGTTGGTGGCGCAGTGTGATTTGGCGGTGTCGGCAGACAGCGCCACTTTTGGGGTCAACGGCATCGATGTGGGTCTGTTTTGTGCCACGCCCAGCGTGCCCTTGGTGCGCAACATGCATGCCAAGCAGGCCATGGAGATGCTGCTGACGGGCGGTTTCATTTCGGCCGCCGAGGCCCAAGCCCGTGGCTTGGTCAACCGCGTGTGTTCTGTCGATCAATTGGATGCACAGGTGGATGAGCTGGTCAATGCCATCCTGGCCAAACCGCGTGAGGCGGTTGGCATGGGCAAGGCTTTGTTTTACCAGCAGCGTGAGATGGGCATAGCGGCGGCTTACCAATTGGCGGGCCAGACCATGGCCTGCAACATGGTGCACAACGTGGCGCAAGAGGGCGTGCAGGCGTTCATCGACAAGAGGACACCCACATGGCGGGCATGAGCAACATGGCGGTGGTTGATCCGATGGGGTTGGTGTTTGCCTTGGCGCGGCCGGAGTCCTTGATGGTCTTGGGTGCTTTTGCCGTTTGCCTAATGCTGGCTTGGCTGATGGTCTGGGGTGTGCGCCGGGTCTTCAGCGGTCAGGAAATGGCCATTTTGCTGGGGCGCAGACTGGTCGACGGGGTCCTGTTTCCGGTGCTGTTGTTGGGGCTGACTTTTGTGGCCCGCACGCTGCTGACCCAGCAGCAGCCTGCGCCATTGTTTGCGGTTTTGTTGCCGGTGTGCATTTCATTGGCGGTGATCCGTTTGGGCGTCAAGGTCTTGCAGGTGGCTTTTGCCCAGGCGCCTTTTGTGCGGGTGTTGGAGCGCACGATTTCCTGGGTGGCTTGGGGTGCGGTGGTGCTGTGGGTCACAGGCATTTTGCCCTTGGTGCTCAAGGAGCTGGACCAGATCAGCTGGAAAATCGGCGGCAGTATGCTGTCGGTGCGCACCCTGATTGAAGGGGCGCTCACGGCAGGGGCGGTGCTGATCGTAGCGCTGTGGGTGTCGGCCGCGATCGAGGCGCGCTTGCTCAAATCGGCCACCGGCGGCGATTTGTCCTTGCGCAAGGTCATCAGCAACACGGTGCGTGCTTTGCTCCTCTTTGTCGGTTTGCTGTTGGCCTTGTCGACTGTGGGCATTGACCTGACGGCTTTGTCGGTGCTGGGCGGCGCAGTGGGTGTGGGCCTTGGCTTTGGCTTGCAAAAGCTGGCTTCCAATTACGTCAGCGGCTTCGTGATCCTGGCCGAGCGCAGCATGCGCATCGGGGACATGGTGTTGGTGGACGGTTTTGAAGGTCGAATCGTCGACATCAAGGCGCGTTTCACCGTGATCCGGGCTTTGAATGGCCGCGAATCCATCGTGCCCAATGAATTTTTGATCATCAACCGGGTGGAAAACTTCACTTTGATGGATCCCAAGCTGTCGCAGACGACCGTTGTTTCGGTGGCTTATGACAGCGATGTGGAATTGGTGCAGCGGCTCTTGATCGAGGCTTGCGAGAGCCAGGAGCGGGTCCTTAAAGACCCAGCCCCCAATGCATTTTTGAGTCAGTTTGGCGCGGATGGCCTGGAGTTCACCGTGAGCTACTGGATTGCCGACCCGGAAAATGGTCAGCTGGCCCTGCGTTCCA
This sequence comes from Limnohabitans sp., assembly GCA_015657605.1. GTDB lineage: Bacteria > Pseudomonadota > Gammaproteobacteria > Burkholderiales > Burkholderiaceae_C > Limnohabitans_A. The sequence goes on from JACDQO010000212.1 coordinate 5,399, forward strand.
CCATCAACATGTTGATTTTGGCGGCGCTGCGCGAGCACAAGATCCAGATCCCGTACCCGCAGCGGGTGATGCACATGGTCAGTCCATCATCGACGGCAGCCACAGACTGATGGCCGGGAAGGCCAGCAAGATGCCCAGGGTGATGATCAAGACCAGCACCATGGGCCAGACGCCTTTGAAGATGTTGGACAAGCCCACGTGCGGCAGCAAGGTGTTCAAAACAAACAGGTTCATGCCCACTGGGGGCGAAATCAGCCCGATCTGAATCACCATCACGATCAGCACGCCAAACCAGACCGGGTCAAAGCCCAGTTGCACCACGATGGGGAAAAACAGAGGGATGGTCAGCAAGACCATGGTCAGCTCTTCCATCACGGTGCCCAGCAGCACGTAGATGAACATCATGGCGGCCACGATCATGATCGGCGACAGGCCCAAACCGGTGATCCAGTCTTTGAGTTCAAAAGGCAAGCTGGTGTAGTTGACGAAGTTGGCAAAGATGGTGGCGGCGATCAGCAAGGTGAACAGCATGGCCGTGGTGCGTGCCGACTCGATCAGCACTTGCAACAGGACTTTCCAGCTCAAGGCTTTGCGCGCCAAGGCGAACAAAAATGCGCCCGTGGCTCCCATGCCCGCGCCTTCGGTGGCGGTGAAGAAGCCGCCATAAATGCCGCCTAAAACCAACACCACCAATAGCAAGACCCCCCAGATGCCGCGCACGGCCTTGAACCGTTCAGTCCAGCTGAATTTTTCGCCCGCAGGTGCATGCTCGGGATTTTGCCAGGTCATGAGCACCACGGCCAGCATCATCAACAGGGCCGTCAAAATGCCGGGCAAAACGCCTGCAGCAAAGAGCTTGCCGATGTGGGTTTCGGTGATGATGCCGTAGATGACCAGGATGGTGGAAGGCGGGATCATGATGCCCAGGGTGCCGCCTGCCGCGATCACGCCGGTCGACATCGCGTCGCTGTAGCCCATTTTTTTCATGGACGGGTAGGCCACCTTGCTCATGGTGGCAGCGGTGGCAATCGACGAGCCGCAAATCGCGCCAAACCCTGCGCAGGCTGCGATGGTGGCATGCGCCAAGCCGCCTTTGCGGTGGCCAATGAAGGTGTAGGCCGCATGAAAGAGCTCGTTGGCCAAGCCGGCGCGGGCGACAAAGTTGCCCATCAAAATGAACAGGGGAATGACCGACAAGGTGTAGGCGAAACCGGTTTCATGCACCACCTGAGCCGCACTGGCCATAGCGGGCATCCAGCCTCGGGTCAGGCCAATGCCTACGATACCCACCAAGCCCATAGAGAAGGCCAAGGCATGCGCAAAAGGGCCAGGACAAAGATGGCCAAAAATCCAAGCAAGGCTTCGGTCACAGCGTGCCCCCTTCGGATGCGTCTTCAGCCGCGAAGGCGGGCCAAAAAGCTTTGGCCATGTGGACCAGTCCGGTCAGGCCGCACAGCACCCCCATGCCTTGGATGAACGGGGCTTTGGCGATTTTGAGTTGGGCCGTGGTTTCGCCGGTGGTGGCAATGTCGGCGCCGGTTTCCACATCAGGTAAGCCAAGCCAAACAGCAAGCCGGCGCAGGCCAGGTGGATCAGGCCTTGTTGGATTTTTGCAGCCAGCGTGGCAACAGCGCATCCAAAGAATCAAACACCACGTGTTCGCCCTTGAGGGACACCAGGGGCAAAGCCCCAAAGATCACCACCACCATGAGCAGCTCGGTCAGCTCCAATGAACCGGGTATGGAGTGCGACCAGATCTTGCGACCGCTCACGTCGAAAAAAGTGAGCACCATGATGCCCAGCAAGGCCAGGCCTGCAAGCGTGCCGCAGACGGTTTCAAAGATTCTTTCAACGTCATACCCATAGAAAACGGTACCTGCAGCTGCGGCAGGTACCGTTGTGGTTCTAACCTCTCAGAAGCCTGCGCTTCAGCAGACAGGTTTACTTTTGCTGTTGCAGTTTAGCGACTTCAGCACGGAATTCGGCCAACATGCGCGAAGGGTCCTTCACGCCTTTGGCCTTGGCAGCTTGGGCCCAATCGCGCTCGAGTTTGCTCACGCGGATGGTCACGCCACTGATGAATGCGGGATCTGCTTTGATGAGTTTGACACCGTTTTTCTGCATGTTGCCCAAGGCAATGTCGTCCACGCGGTCCCATGATTTGCCGAAACGGCTGGCCACAGCGTCGCCCGACAACTCGTCGACGGCTTTTTTGTCTTCAGCCGACAAGCTGTTGTACTTGGCAGGGTTCATCATGAACACGAAGCTGGTGTTGTACAAACCGCCGGGGAAAGTGGTGGCGTGCTTGATGACTTTGTCGATCTTGAACGAGTCGGTGGATTCGGCAGGGAACAAAGTGCCGTCCATCACGCCTGTGGACAAGAGTTCATAAGACTCTGGGGCAGGCTTGAGGGTCACGTTCATGTCGAGGTTTTTGGCAATTTCGTTGACCATGCCGCCGCCCACACGAAACTTCATGCCCGCCAGGTCTTCCACTTTGGTGATGGGGCGCTTGGTGTTGAACACAATGCCAGGGCCATGGGTGAAGTAACCCAAAACCTTGACGCCTTGGTGCTCAGCTGCAAATTCGGGATACTTGCTGGCGATGCGGTTGAAAGCCACGGACAGCGGCTCGGCACGGTCACCCATGAATGGGAATTCCACCATTTGGGTCAACACAAAGCGGCCGGGCGTGTAGCCGTGCACAGTGAAAGAAACGTCTGCCAAGCCATTGCGAATGGCGTCATAGGTGCCCACAGGTGGCGTGACTGCGCGGGGCAAGATGTTGCAGCGGACGCGGTTCGATGTTCTGGCCGTCAGGGCGTCACACCACTCTTTTTGGGCGACAGACAGGCCATGTGTAGGAGGCACCCAGCTTGAAACGGTCAACACGGTTTGCGCTTGGGCCATACCGACCCAGCTGGTCAGGGCCACTGTGGCCAAGGAAATCAAGGTTTTTTTCATCAAAGGTCTCCATTAAATTGGTTACAAAACATAATCTAATCCGGAAAAGACTGGAATTTAACCCATGTTAACCCTGAGTAACCGACCAATCGGTCGGTGAATTCCCGGGTCTGGTCAAAAATCAC
>JACDQO010000213.1 GCA_015657605.1 Limnohabitans sp.
CCTTTTATTTGGGCAGCGGGACCAACCAGCACAGCCTGGGCGACCTGACGCGGCAAATCGACCGGCTGGACGCACCCTTGCTGCTCAGTTGTCTGCATGCCGTCACACCCAAGCTGAACCTGCTGGCGGCCCCCCATGCCCTGGAAAACGCCATCGCCATCAGCGCGCAGGATATCGAAAAAGTCCTCACCTTGGTGCGCGGTTTTCACGAGCACACGCTGGTGGACCTGCCGCAGCACCTGAGCGCCTTGACGCTCAAGGTGTTGGACATGGCCGACACGGTTTTTATCGTGATGCAAAGCCAGACCCAAGATGTGCGCGATGCGCAACGTTTGGTCAAGACGCTGGGTGCGCTGGGCCTGGACGATGCGAAGCTTCACCTGCTGGTCAACCGGCACAAGACTGGCGGTTGGGTCAGCATGGACGATTTGCAACGCGCTGTGGGCCTGACAGCGCAGCACATCATTCCCAATGGCCCTGAGTGGGTGGAAGAGGCCTTGCACACCGGCCAACCCTTGTCTGCTGTGAATGAGCACACCGCCGTGATCCATGCGCTGCGCGAGGCCACGGCGTCTTTGCTGCCCAGCACCCCGCAAAAGCAACGTCACTGGATGCAGCGTTGGATGGGTCAAATCGCTTGAATCCAACCATGACCCTCGGATACCCCTACAGGAGTGATGTGTGAAAACCAGCCTGCGCTACCAATTTGAAAACGCCAGCCCCAACGAGGTGCTGCTGCGTCCTCTGCAGGGGCCCACCCCCATGGGGCCCGAGGTGGCACCCTTGGCAGGCATCACGGCAACGAACGCGACCACGAAAACCCCAGCGTCTGCCGAACACCCGCACGCACAAGGGGTGCGACTGGACGAGATCAAAGTCCGAATTCACCAAGAAATTTTGTCCTTGATGGACTGGCAACGCATGGAGAGCATGGCTCCTGATCGTTTGCGCAGCGAGCTCAAAGCGCTGACCGAGGAGTTGATCGCCAAAAACAAACTCGCGCTCAATGACAACGAACGCCGAGGAATCACCCAAGCCATTCAGGATGAAATGCTGGGTCTGGGACCGATCGAATCCTTGCTGTCCGACCCCACGGTCTCTGACATTCTGGTCAATGGCCCTTTTCAGGTGTATGTCGAGCGGCACGGCAAGATCGTGCGCACCCCTGTTCAATTTGACAACGATGCCCACCTGATGCGGGTGATTGACCGCATCGTCTCGCGCATCGGTCGGCGCGTAGACGAAATGAGCCCCATGGTCGACGCGCGTCTGCCCGATGGGTCACGGGTGAATGCTGTGATACCCCCCCTGGCCATGGACGGGCCCTTGCTGTCGATTCGGCGCTTTGCGGTGGTGCCGTTCAGCGTGCAAGACCTGATTGCCCTGGGCACGCTGACCGCCGGCATGGCCGAACTGATTCAACCTTGGTCAGGGCGCGCTTGAATGTGCTGGTGTCGGGCGGCACGGGCAGCGGAAAAACCACGCTGCTGAACGTGATGTCCGCCAGCATCCCAGTCGATGAACGCATCATCACCATCGAAGACGCGGCCGAGTTGCAACTGCAACAACCGCATGTGGTGCGCATGGAAACTCGGCCACCCAACATCGAGGGCAAGGGCGAAATTGCTCAGCGCGATCTGCTGCGCAACAGCCTGCGCATGCGGCCTGACCGCATCATCATGGGCGAGGTGCGCGGTGGCGAGGTGCTGGACATGCTGCAGGCCATGAACACCGGCCATGACGGCTCGATGACCACCATCCACGCCAACTCGCCGCGTGATGCACTGACCCGACTTGAACACATGCTGGGCATGGCGGGACTCAAAGCCGAGTCGCGTGCCATGCGCCAGCAAATCAGTGCAGCGCTGTCGGTGGTGATTCAGGTCTCGCGCCTGTCCGACGGGCAACGCAAGATCACCAGTGTGCAAGAGATCACCGGGATAGAGGGCGATGTGATCACGATGCAAGAGATTTTCAGGTTTGAGCAAACCGGTCTGGACCCGGACGGCCGCGTGCAGGGCCTGTTTGTGGCCACGGGGATTCGGCCCAAATTTGTGCAACGCCTGATCTCGCGGGGCATTCCCCTCAGCGACAACTTGTTCAACCCCACCGAGCGCTGGACTTGAACATGAACACGTCCTTTTGGAGCATTGCGCTTTTGTCGGCTTTGAGCATCGGCTTCCTCGTTTGGGGCGTTTATGGGCTGTGGCGAGAGCACTTTGACCCGCGACGAAAGGCCTTGGCGAAAAGACTGAAAACCTCCGCAGCCTTTGGCCCTGCGCCCCTGACAGAATCCTCGCTCAAGTTTCGATCCAGGCGGCTGCTGAGCCAGTGGGGCTGGGCAGAACGCGGGCTGCAAACGATGCCCGGCGTGATGGCCATGGACCATTTTTTGCTCCAAACAGGTTTGGCCTTGAGCTTGGCGCAGGCCTTGTCCGTGGCGATCCTGTTGGTGCTGTTGGCTTTGGCTCTGGGCATCAGTTTGGGTTGGCCAGTCCCCTTGAGCCTGGCGTTAGCGGCTTTAGGGCTTTTGCTTTGGATGGCTTTCTTGCAACACCGCCGTAGCCATCGCATGGCCCTGATCGACCAAGCGCTGCCCGATGCCTTGGAGCTGATGGCACGCTCGATGCAAGCGGGACATGCGTTCATCAGTGCCATGCAGGTCGCCGCCAAAGAGAGCGCGCCTCCTTTGTCATTCGAGTTGCGCACGGTCTTTGAAGAGGTCAACTTCGGCATCAGCACAAGTCAAGCCTTACAAGCCTTGGCGGTCCGTGTGGCCAGTGAGGATGTGCGCTATTTCGTGGTGGCCGTGGTCATCCAAAGCGAAACGGGGGGCAACTTGGCTGAAATCCTGAGAAACACCGCACGATTGATCCGTGAACGTCAAAAAATCGCAGGCGTGGTGCGCGTGTTGTCTGCGGAAGGCCGCATCTCGGCGGTCATCCTGTCACTGCTGCCTTTTGTGCTGGCAGCGTTCATGAGTTTGGTCAACCCCGGCTTTGTGTCTCGCCTGTGGACCGACCCCATGGGTTTGCAGCTGGTCTACGTTTCACTGATCCTGATGGCTTTTGGCATTTTGTGGATGTGGCGACTGGTTCAGATCCGCGTTTGACCCTCATTCACCCTGACTTTCCATGACCACTTCCACCTTGATTTTTTCTGTCCTGGTATTTGCGCTGGTCGTGGTGTTGAGCCTGGCTGCACTCAGCCAATGGCTGCCCAACCCCGGCCGTGATCGCCTGGCCCGACTGACGGCCAACCGACCCGATCAAACCGAGGACCTCTCTGCGTGGCAGAGGGCTCAAACGCGTTTGCTCTCTGCGCTGCTCTGGTTTGGCCCTTGGGCTGCCGGACTATCGGGGGGTGAAGGCAGCACGCCTTCTGCGCTGCGTCTGCGCTTTGGTCATGCGGGCTGGCGTTCGCCGATGGCGCTTCAGATTTATTTCATCAGCAAGACCGTGTTGACCTTGTTGCTGCCCATTTTGGCGTGGGGTGCCATGGAGACGCAGGCGTGGGCGACCGAAAACACATTGCGCATGGCGTTGGTGATTTTCGCCGCTGCCCTGGGTTATTACCTGCCCGATGTGCTGCTGAATTGGCGCATCCAGCGCCGACAACTGGCGCTGTCGCATGCGTTTCCCGATGCCTTGGACCTTTTGCGCCTGTGCGTGCAGGCCGGCCTCGGCCTGGATGCGGCCATCGACCGCGTGGGCCGAGAAATGCGCCATGCCCGCCCTGAGCTGTCCGAGGAGTTCGCCCTGACAGGCTTGGCCTTGCGGGGGGGATCTTCTCGGGCCGATGCGCTGCGCAACCTGTCGCAGCGCGTGGGCCTCAAAGACATTGACGCCATGGTGTCGATGCTCATCCAGGCCGACCGCTTTGGCACCAGCGTGTCCGAATCGCTGGCTGTGCACGCCGAAGCGTTGCGCACCCAACGCCGCTTGCGCGCCGAAGAGGCCGGCGCCAAACTCCCGGTCAAGCTGCTGATCCCCTTGATTTTTTGCGTCTTCCCCAGCCTGCTGACGGTGCTTTTGGGGCCGGTGGTGGTGACGCTGGCCAGGGAGTTTGTGCAGACCGTGTGAGACCAGCCAAGCTTTCGGCAGATAAGGCAGACTTAAGATGGCGCCGCTAACATCGCCCCCTTGTGCTGCAAGTCCAGAACTCACTGACGCTCCGATGAACAACGAAAAACCGGTCTTTTCCCAAACGCCAAGGCCTATCGCGTGTCTGGCACGCTTTTTTTAC
>JACDQO010000214.1 GCA_015657605.1 Limnohabitans sp.
CGCCCTCACCCGGCAAACCCGCCAGCTGCTTGAGCCAGGCGTATTGCAGCTTGTTGGTGTCCTGAAACTCGTCCACCAAAATATGGCGAAAACGGCGGCGGTAATGCTCGCGCACATGCGCGTTGTCGCGCAGCAGCTCATACGAGCGCAGCATCAGCTCGCCAAAATCGACCACGCCTTCGCGCTGGCATTGTTCTTCGTACAGTTGGTACAGCTCCACCTTGCGGCGGGTCTCATCGTCGCGCACCGTCACATCGCCGGGACGTTGGCCATCTTCTTTGCAGCCCGAAATGAAATACTGCACCTGCTTCGGCGGAAAGCGGTCCTCGTCCACATTGAACTGCTTGCACAGCCGCTTGACGGCCGACAACTGGTCTTGTGTGTCCAAAATTTGAAAGGTCTGCGGCAAACCGGCCAGCTGATGATGCGCCCGCAAAAAACGGTTGCACAGCCCGTGGAAAGTGCCAATCCACATCGCGTTCACGTTCACCGGCAGCATGGACTGCAGGCGCAGCTTCATTTCTTTGGCCGCCTTGTTGGTGAAAGTGACCGCCAAAATGCCGCCGGGCGAAACCTGCGAGGTCTGCAAGAGCCAAGCGATGCGGGTGGTCAGCACTCTGGTTTTGCCCGAACCTGCGCCCGCCAAAATCAAAGCATGTTCTGCGGGCAAGGCCACCGCCCGGTGCTGTTCATCGTTGAGCTGGGCCAGCAAGGGAGAAGAAGTGTGCGGGGAGGTGTCAGACAGCATAGGGGGAGATTGTAGGAAGTCACGGTCGGTCCAGTCAGAGACATGTCCAGCGGGCTTGGCGTGACAACATCGGCTTGTTCGCCATGCCACCCCAAAAACCGCGCCCCCCAATGACACAGCCCTTTTGGCCTGCCCCGCTGCCCATGCGCCCATGGCCGGGTGTGGGCGACCTGCATGTGGAGGCTTTGGCATGAAGGTGTTTTACGGCTGGCGCATGGTCGGTGCTGCCTGTGGCATCCAGTTCCTGCTGGCCGCCTTCCTGACCCAAGCATTGGGTCTTTACATCGCCGTGCTGTCGGACGAGATGGGTTGGAGCAAAACCACCTTGTCGGGTGCTGCCGCATTGCAGTCGGTCGAGGCGGCCATCATCGGCCCGGTGCTGGGCTGGGTGATGGACCGGGTGGGACCGCAAAAAATGATCCGCTGGGGCATGGTGCTGTTTTCAGCCGGCTTGTTGCTGCTGAGCCAAGTCGACAGCGTCGCCACCTTTTATGCCAGCGCTCTCCTGATGGCCGTTGGTGCCAGCCTGGGGGGGCTACTTTCCTCTGTCGGTGGCCCTGGTGCAGTGGTTCGAGAAGTTCCGCGCCCGAGCCCTGTCCATCATGAGCCTGGGCCTGGCCATGGGGGGGGCTGGTGGTGCCACTGATGGCCTGGTCCATCCAGGTGTGGGGATGGCGGGCCACGGCCGCCGGATCGGGTCTGTTGGTTTTGCTGACGGGCTTGCCCATGGCCAGCATCATCCGTCGCCGGCCCGAAGACCATGGCGAACATGTCGACGGCATCCACCCGGCGCAAGCGGCCGCCAATTTGGCCCAAGGCCACCCCGCACCCCCGGTGCAGATCGAATTCACCGTGGCACAAGCGTTGCGTACCCGGGCTTTTTGGATGCTGGCCATCGGCCATGGCCTGGCCTTGCTGGTGGTGTCGGCCGTGAATGTGCATGCCATCACCCACATGAAAGAGGGCCTGGGCTATTCGTTCACCACCGCCAGTTGGGTGATCTTGATCATGACCTTTGGCCAATTGGCCGGGGTGCTGATGGGGGCCACCATGGGCGACTGGTTCGACAAAAGGAAGGTGGCCGCCCTGTGCATGCTGGCCCACGGGATTGGCATGTTGTGCCTGACCTACGGCAACCACATGGCCATGCTGGTGGCCTTCGGGGTGTTTCATGGCATCGCTTGGGGTCTGCGCGGGCCTTTCATGCAGGCCATCCGGGCCGACTACTTTGGGCGCAACGCGATCGGTCTGATCCTGGGCCTGTCGGCGGCCATCATCGCCTTGGGGCAAATTGCGGGCCCCATGATCGCGGGTGTGCTGGCCGACCTCACGGGCGATTACCAGCTGGGCTTCAGCCTGCTGGCCTTGCTGGCGGCCCTGGGTTCTCTGGCCTTCATGCTGGCCACCAAACCGACACTGGCCCCGTCTGCTGAAACACCTGCTTGAAATCGGAGTAGGGGCGCCAGTTCGCGGGGTGTTTGAACACGGGTAGAATCAGCCACCGGGCCCAAGATTCTTGCGCCCGGTTTTTTTCGCCCTGAACTTGCAACGGGTTCACCACAGGGGCCTCAAAACCGGCCAGGCCAAGCGCTCACTCGTTCTTTCAACGAATCCTTTTTTGGAGCTTGGTTTTCTCATGGAAATTTTTGACTACGACAACATCCTGTTGCTGCCACGCAAGTGCCGCGTGGAAAGCCGTTCTGAGTGCGACGCGAGTGTTACCTTAGGCAGCCGCACTTTCCGCCTGCCGGTGGTGCCCGCCAACATGAAGACCGTGGTGGATGAAACCATCTGCCTGTGGATGGCGCAAAACAACTACTTTTACGTGATGCACCGCTTTGACCTGGACAACGTCCAGTTCGTGCGCGACATGCATGGCAAAGGCGTGTACGCCTCCATCTCTCTGGGCGTCAAAGCCCCCGACCGCGCCACCGTGGACCAGCTGGCCGCTGAAAACCTGGTGCCCGAGTACATCACCATCGACATCGCCCATGGCCATGCCGACAGCGTGCGCGACATGATTCGCTACATCAAAGGCAAGCTGCCCACCAGCTTTGTGATTGCCGGCAACGTGGCCACACCTGAAGCCGTGATCGACCTGGAAAACTGGGGCGCGGACGCCACCAAAGTGGGCGTGGGCCCAGGCAAGGTGTGCATCACCAAACTCAAA
>JACDQO010000215.1 GCA_015657605.1 Limnohabitans sp.
ACGCGCCTTATGGCGAAAAAAACGAAGCCTTTGTCCGAGAGCGGACCGAAACGATTGCCGCGCATTTGCTGGCGCAACACCACATCAAAGCGCTGGTGGTGGCCTGCAACACCGCCACCGCTGCAGCCATCCATGAACTGCGTGCCCAGCACCCCCAACTGCCTTTGGTGGGCGTTGAGCCTGCACTGAAACCGGCGCTGGCGCTCAGCCGAACAGGTCATATCGGGGTGATCGCCACGCGGGGCACGGTGGCCAGTGACAAATTCGCTCGCCTTTTGACCAGTGTGCAAGGCGAGGCGCATTTTGTGGTGCAGGCCTGCAACGGCTTGGCCTTGGCCATCGAGCAAAGCACCCTGCCCGATCAAGCGATGGCTGCGCAAGCGCAAATTTCGCATTTGCTGAGGAGCTATACCGAGGCCATGGGCCGCTTTGGTACAGGGCCTGGTGACATCGACACCCTGGTGCTGGGTTGCACCCACTATGTGTTTGTCGAAGACGATTTGCGCCAACAGTTGGGGCCCGGTGTGCAACTGCTTTCGACAGGCGAGGCCGTGGCACGTCAAACCCAGCGTTTGTTGGCCGCAGCTGGTTTGCTGAACACGCAAGACGCCAACGGTTCTGCTCAGTCCATGCGCTTGATGACCACGGGTGACTTGCAAGGGCTGCAAGCCGCTGCCATGCGTTGGTTGGGTTTGCCGCCTGAGTTGTGCGAGGCAGCACCTGCCAAGCTGCAAGCCTGAATCTCAGGCGGGCTTTTGCGCCGCCAAACGGCCGCGCTCCACATCCACGGGCATCAAGAGCACCAGGCCCACCATGAACAGCAAGGAGGTCGCCCCGATCGCCAAACGCTGGTTGCCATCGCTCAGCCAAGTGATCAGGCCGTACATCAGCGGCCCCAAGATGCTGGCCAGGCGAATGGCGAACGTCCACAGGCCAAAAAACTCACCCAAGCGGTGGGCTGGCACCATCAGGCCCGCCATGGCCCGACCCGAAGACTGGCTGGAACCCATGCAAAAACCAGCGATGGCTGCAGCCCACCAGAACGTGGCCTTGTCGGTCGACAAAGCCGCGATGAAGCAGGTGGCCACCCAACCCAACAAGGTCAGCGCCAAAGTCAGCTTGTGGCCCACGCGGTCTTGCACATAACCCAACAACAAAGCCCCCGCAAAAGCTGCGAGGTTCAACACAAAGATCAGCACCATGGTCTCTTGCGGCTGAAAGCCAATCACCTGCTCGGCATAAATGGCCGCCAGCGTGATGGCCACAGCCACACCGCCCTGGTAAGCCACCGCACAGGCCAGCAAACGGGTGAAATCACGGTAAGGCAAGGCCTCACGCAGGGTTTGACGCAGGCGGTGCAAACTCTGCACCACCGTCACCACCTGGGCATTCGGCTGGGCTGGCGAGTGTTCGCGCAGCAAGGAAAAAGTCACCAAGGCTGCAGCACCGTACATGGCGGCAGTGATCCACATCGTCACCGGCACGAACTGGCTGCCCGATTCGCCACGCGCTTGCGCCGCCAGCACATAAGCCAAACAAATGCCCAAAGTCAGCATGCCGCCGATGTAGCCCAAAGACCAACCCCAGCCGCTCACGCGGCCCATCGCATGGGGCTTGGCCAATTCGGGCAAAAAACGAGGCGGTAAGCGACTCGCCATAAGAAAAGAAGGTGTTGGACAACACCAAAATGAATAAGCCCAACGCCACCTGACCTGGCCCCACCAGCGACAAGGCCGCCGTGCTCAGCACGCAACCCAAGGTGACCCACATCAGCATGCGTTTTTTGCCCGCCACACGGTCGGCCCAGGCACCGAGACCGGGCATGGTGAGCATGACGATCAGGTAAGACAGGCTCAGGCCCGATGTCCAGGCCAATGTGGCCCAGTCGGCCCCGTCGGCCACGCCCCCCCACAAAGTAAGCGGCAAACACGGCCGTGATGACCACCGTGGAGTAGCCCGAGTTGGCAAAGTCGTACATGGCCCAGCCAAAAACCTCGCGCAAACGCACACCCGGGTTGAGTGCCGAACGAAGACCTGAGGCATTCATGGGGCAGCTCCAATCAGTGCAAGTGGCGTGGACGGCGACCACCCCCACCGCCGTGGCCATTGCCCCCACCGGGACCGCGTGGCGGCTTGCCGATGTCCAAAGAGCTGACCAAACTGTCAAAACGCGAGCTGAACAACTTGTCGATTTCAGCCACCACGCCCGACAACTCTGCGCCATCAAAGTGGCGCTCCATCATGTTGACAACGTCATGCACCAACAAATCACGCTGGGCTTGCATGATGGCCCCTGGGTCAGGACCGACAAACAGCATCACAAAGTCATCACGCGACTCGGCCCCACTGGCCTCGTCCTCGTCGTCAAATTCGGTGTCGTAAAAAGTCACCTCGATTTGGGTGCCGGCTGCAGACAATTCGTTCAGGTTCATGCACAGGTCGTCCATGACCAGACGGAAATCTTCGTCACCCCGCACCGTCCAGCACAGGTGCAAGCGGTGGGTGGTCGGGTCAAAACGGATGCCGGGCTCTTCTTCGTAGAGGCTGATCGCGCCTTCCACCAAACTGCGCGCACCGGCATAACGCCACAAGGGCTTCAAGGCCTCTTGAATGGCGGTGGTATCGGTGCCGGGCTTGATGGGCACATCACCATGCACGTGGATTTCAAGCGCTGCGTTGTCTTGGGTCATGATGGTGCTTTGAGTACTTTGGTGCCCCGGGCCGGAATCGAACCGGCACGCCCCTGTTACGGAAGCAACGGATTTTAAGTCCGGTGTGTCTACCAGTTTCACCACCGGGGCAGAGGGCTTATTGTGCCTTGTTAACTGGGCTTTTTCGCATCAGCCGGGGTGCAA
>JACDQO010000216.1 GCA_015657605.1 Limnohabitans sp.
CACCGCCCCGCCAAGGTCGGGCCGAGTGGGAGTTATTACTTCTACATCGACCTGCAAGGCCACATCAGTGAGCCGCATGTGGCGGCCGCGTTGCAAGAGTTACAAGGCCTGTGCGCGTTTTACAAGGTGCTGGGTTCTTACCCCGTTCCTGAATGACCCCCGAGTGAGCGCACGGTGAAATTTCAACGCCTGGCCCTGATTGGCTGCGGCCTGATGGGCGGCTCGTTTGCACTTGCCTTGCGCCAAGCGGGCTTGGTGCAGCACATCACCGGTTTCAGCGCTTCCGAAAAAACCCGGCAGCGCGCACTTGAACTCCAAGTGATCGACAAAGCCTGCAGCAGCGTGGCCGAGGCGGTGCAAGATGCCGATTTGGTCTTGCTGGCCGTGCCCGTGGGCGCGATGCAAAGCAGCTTTGTTGCCATGAGCGAGGCGCTGGCACCCCAGGCCTTGCTGATGGACGTGGGCTCCACCAAATGCGATGTGGTCGCGGCAGCCCAGGCCACTTTGGGCGAACGCCTCCATTGCTTGGTGCCCGCCCACCCGATTGCTGGCAAAGAAGTGGCGGGCATCGAGCATGCCGAGGCCACCCTGTACCAAGAGCGCCGCACCATCCTCACGCCACTGCCGCACAACAGCATCCGCCAAATCAAAACGGCGAGCGAAGTCTGGACCGCCATCGGCAGCCATGTGAGCCACATGACGCCCGAGGCGCACGACGCCACCTTTGCCGCTGTCAGCCACTTGCCGCACCTGCTGGCTTTTGCGGCCGTCAATGCGCTCAGCGCACAGCCCCAAGGCGCTGCATTTTTGGAGATGGCGGGCCCGGGCTTTCGGGATTTCTCCCGCATTGCGGCCAGTGACCCGGCCGTCTGGCGCGACATCCTGAGCGCCAACCAGACCGAAGTGCTCACGCAGATGGCGCACTTTCGCGCTGCGCTCGACCAATTTGAAAACACCTTGAAGCAAGGCGACACCGCCGCGCTGCAACAGCTGATTCAACAAGCCAGCGACGTGCGCGCGGCCTGGATTTTGCAAGCGGGCAACGCTTGCAACACTGCCTCTGAAGACTGACCCCATGTTCTCCACCGCCTTTCTTGACATCCCTGCGCTGCAAGGCGCGTCCGGCACCGTCACCCTGCCTGGCTCCAAAAGCATCTCCAATCGGGTGCTGCTGCTCTCGGCGCTTTGCCAGGGCACCACGGTGGTTCACGACCTGCTGGACTCCGACGACACCCGCGTGATGCTGGCCGCGCTGCGCCAACTGGGCTGCGGCGTCGATGTCTCGGGCACCACCGTCACCATCACCGGCCTGGGCGGCCTCGCCTGGCCTGCAGAGGCGATTGAATTTTCATGGGCAATGCGGGCACGGCCATGCGCCCGCTCACCGCAGCGTTGGCCGTTCAGGGTGGCGATTTCACACTCAAAGGCGTGCCCCGCATGCACGAGCGCCCGATTGGCGATTTGGTCGACGCTCTGCGTGAACTCGGCTGCACCATCGACTACTTGGGCAACGAGGGCTACCCGCCCCTGCGCATCGGCCAGCCCCGGCTGCAACTGGACAAACCCATCCCCGTGCGTGGCGATGTGTCCAGCCAGTTCCTCAC
>JACDQO010000217.1 GCA_015657605.1 Limnohabitans sp.
AACCAGGGCTCCCCGACCGTGACCAGCCCTGGGGTCAGGTTCAGCATGTCGGCCAGTGCCTCTTCTGTCAGGGTCTCGGTGGGGGCCAACAGGTCTTGGGGTGGCATCGGCCAAGGGGGGGCGATGGGTCTGCTCCGCTGCGTTCGGCCAGCAGAATTGTTCATAACAGCGCAAACTCAGATGCCGTATTTTTGAATACTTTTTCAGTGTCTGCAGGCGTGGTTTCCAGAGCACTGGTGCTGGAGGGGCGCGATGAAATGTCAATGGGTGTCAGGTTCATGGGCTTCACGCTTCAACGGATGTTTGAGGATCGGGTGGCGGTGGCAGAGCAGCGGCAAAACATTGCCGCTGATCAACTTCTTGTGAGTTACAGCAATTTGCGCACCAGTTTTGTTGTCTGGATGCAAAAATGGCAGATCAATCTGGGTTGGTATGGCACGCGACTTGCTTCAAGGTGTTGAAAAACCCACACCCCATCGCCTTGTTTGATTTCACCCCTTCATGAACACTTTGACCCTGTCAGCGATTCGGCAGAACCTTTCCAGCTTTAATTTGGCGGGATTGGGCTTGCCGGCTTTGGTCTTGTTGATCATGGCCATGTTGGTGGTGCCTTTGCCGCCCTTTGCTGTTGGACATTTTGTTCACGTTCAACATCATGATTGGCTTGGTCGTCATCATGGTGGCGATTGGCACGCGCAAGCCTTTGGAATTTTCATCCTTCCCGTCCGTGCTGCTGTTTGCCACCATGCTGCGTTTGGCTTTGAACGTGGCGTCTACCCGGGTGGTGTTGGTCAACGGTCACGAAGGCCCAGAGTCGGCAGGCAAGGTGATTGCGGCGTTTGGTGAGTTTGTGATTGGCGGCAACTATGTGGTTGGCTTCATCATTTTTGTTATTTTGATGATTGTCAACTTCTTCGTGGTGACCAAAGGTGCCGGTCGTGTGTCAGAGGTCAATGCCCGATTCACCCTGGATGCGATGCCGGGCAAGCAAATGTCGATCGATGCGGATTTGAACGCGGGCGTGATTGACCAAGAAACCGCCAAAAAACGCAGGGAAGAATTGGCACAGGAATCTGACTTTTTCGGTTCGATGGACGGTGCTTCCAAGTTTGTCAGTGGTGATGCTTTGGCAGGTTTGTTGATTTTGATCATCAACATTGTGGGTGGCTTGGCCATCGGCATTGGCCAACACGACTTGCCAGTGGGGGAGGCCAGCCGCATTTATGTGTTGCTGACCATCGGTGACGGCTTGGTGGCCCAAATTCCAGCTTTGTTCATGTCCTTGGCCACGGCGATCATTGTGACGCGGGTGACGACTTCTGAGTCGATGACCGAACAGGCCGGAAGCCAGTTGTCCAATGTGCCTGCCTTGTTCATCTCCTCGGGTATTTTGATGGTGATGGGTTTGGTCCCTGGGATGCCACATTTGGTCTTTTTGACTTTGGCTGCCGCCACTGCGGGCGTGGGTTTCATGGTGATGCGCAAGCAAATGCAGCTGGAGCAAGGGGCTGCAGCGCCGCCTGTTGCGCTCAACCAGGCACCGAAAGAGCTCGATTGGGACGATGTGGAGCAGGTCGATTTGATTGGCCTTGAAATTGGTTATGGATTGATCCCTTTGGTGAATGTGGAGACTGGCGGCCAATTGATGACCCGCGTCAAAGGTGTGCGTAAAAAACTGTCTGCCGAGTTGGGATTTTTGGTGCAGCCGGTGCGAATTCGGGATGCCTTGAATTTGGAGCCCGATGCCTATCACATTGTCCTGAACGGCGTGGTTCGTGGGCGTGGCGAAGTCAAAGTGGGCCGCGAGCTGGCCATCAACCCCGGTAAGGTGTACGGCAAGCTTGAAGGGCAGGCGACCAAAGAGCCCGCTTTTGGTTTGGAAGCCGTTTGGATTGAACCGGCCTGGCGCGATCAGGCCCGTGCACTGGGATACACCGTGGTGGACCCGAGCACAGCCATCGCCACGCACATGAACAAGGTGTTGCGTGAAAACGCCTCCGAATTGCTCAGCCATGACGAAGCGCAAAAATTGCTGGACAAGTTGGCTGTGAAATCCCCCAAATTGGTGGAAGAGTTGGTGCCGGGCAAGTTGTCCTTGGGTGTGGTGACCCGAACGCTTCAAAGTCTTTTGCAAGAGTCTGTGCCGATTCGTGACATGCGCAGTGTGGTGGAGGCCCTGACCGAGGTCAGCGGTCGTACCCAAGACCCGGACCAGTTGGCCCAGTTGATTCGCCCCAAGATGGGTCGGATGATTGTTCAGGGTCTTTTGGAAAGCCGTGACACCTTGTCTGTTTTGACGCTGGACCCCCAGTTGGAGCAGCTTTTGCACAATGTGTTGCAACAAAACAATGGTTCGGCAGGCATGGTGCTGGAACCTGCTTTGGCAGAAAGCTTGTTCGCCGCATTGCGCGACAGCACTCGGACCACCGAGGAGCAGGGCTTGCCCGCGGTGTTGGTGGTCTCGCCGGCCATTCGACCCTGGATGTCCAAAGCCGTTCGGTACCGGGTCAGCGATTTGACCGTGTTGTCGTACAGCGAAATCCCGGACGATCAGCCTGTCAAGGTGATCAACACCGTGCACGCCGACCCCAAAAACAACCCCTCAGCGACCAAGGCTTGATAGATCATGGAACTCAAACGCATTCTGGCTCGGGACAGCCGTTCGGCCAACGAAAAAGCCATTCAGTTGTACGGCAACGACGTCCTCATCATTTCGAGCCAACGCTTGGACAATCAAATCGAATTGATCGTCGCCACCGAAGTCGATCCTGCAGTGTCGCCTGCGGCCCATTCGCCTTTGCAGTCCTCTATGGCCTCAT
This sequence comes from Limnohabitans sp., assembly GCA_015657605.1. Classification (GTDB taxonomy): domain Bacteria; phylum Pseudomonadota; class Gammaproteobacteria; order Burkholderiales; family Burkholderiaceae_C; genus Limnohabitans_A. The sequence goes on from JACDQO010000217.1 coordinate 2,820, forward strand.
CAGCGTCCAAAGGGCAGCAGCCCTTTGTGCCTTTTTCGCAGATGTTGGACGAAGTCAACACGCGGCAAGACTTGGACGTTTCGGACGATGGGCTGACGCAGCACCACGAAAAATGGCCAAGTCCATCCCCAGCCCCAAGCGCATCACCGGTGACCTCTGGTGCGCGCTTGAGCAGTGGACATGAAAGCCAAAGGAGCCTGGAGATTGTGGACATGTTGCGCCAAGAGATGGCGTCTTTGCGCAAAGAGTTCGCTTTATCGCGCCAAATGCAGCCTTGGCAAGACGGTTTGAGGCTTTCGCCGGTCATTCAGCCCTTGTTCCAAGCCATGAATGAAGCGGGTATTCCAGCTGCTTTGAAAGCGCTTTTGACGGACAGCATTCAGTCATTGGACAGCATGGGCGAGGCACTTGCGGTGATGCAAGACTTGCTGGTCACTTCTTTGGATCGGCCCGCATTCGATTTACAACCCAGGCTCGCGCACGCTTTGTGTGGACCTTCTGGGGCGGGCAAAACATCCATGGTGGGACGTTTGGCCCATGCGGCCGCCCAAAAAGAAGGTGCAGAAAAACAGGCGATGGTGAGTTTTGCTGACCATCGCCCAGGTGCTTGGGCTCAAATGCAGTTGTTGGCCTCGCAATCGGGGGTAGATTGTTACCGTGTGGCCGATGCCGCGATGTTGGGCACCTTGTTGGAAGATCTGCAAGGCAGAACCGTCTGGATCGATACTTGCGGTGCTGACTTCAGCGCACAGGCAGAGATCTTGCAACTGCAGTGTCCACAGGTTCTGCGCCATGCGGTTTTGCCTGTTGATGCTACAGTCACCAGCGTGCAAAAAATTCTTCAAAACCCCTCCGCTGACTGGTCGTCTTTGATGCTCAGCAAAGTCGATGAGGCGGCGCACCCATGGGCTTTGGTGAAAGGGCTGACAGAGAACAGTTTGCCGGTTTCATGGATGGCGGGTGACAGCCGGATTGCCGTTCAGGCCCAGCCTTTCGACGCTCGGTCTTGGTCCAATTGGCATTGAAGCCCATGGCCAATTTGTTGGGTGCAGAGGTCGCAGTTCAAACGCATTCTGAGGTTTTGGCTGATGTCCCGAAACCGGCCGTCAGGCCCAAAAAACCAGCAGTTTCGGCCTCCCGCAAAACCAAACCAGCGCCAGCCCCCGAGATCAAGACCCAGCCGGTCAAAACCTTGGTCACCGAAGAGATTGAAATCCCCACTTTGATGGGCAAGAGCCTTTCCGTTCGCACACGGAACCGATCCAACCCCAGCATTGCTGCATAAGAAGCATCCCATGGACCAGAAGTTCCCTCAAGTGATCGGTGTGGCCAGTGGCAAGGGTGGGGCGGGAAAAACCACCGTGGCCATCAATTTGGCGGTGGCCTGAGCATGCGAGGTCACAAGGTCATGTTGATGGATGGTGACCTGGGGATGGCCAATGCGCAGATTGCTTTGGGCGCGCACGCGCCCTTCAACATCAGCCATGTGTTGACCGGCGAAAAGACTTTAGAAGAGGTCATTGTGACCACCAAGCAAGGCGTTCGCTTGGTGCCAGGGGCTTCAGGTTTGCGCGACATGGCTGCACTGGATTCGATCCAAATCGCCAGCATGGTGCGTGCTTTTGACACCCTCCAAGAGTCTGTTGATTATTTGCTGGTAGACGTGGCGGCCGGTATCGCGCCGGCTGTTTTGGAATTCATGGCGGCATGCCAGCGCCGTTTTGTGGTGGTGTGCAACCAACCCTCGTCCATTGCAGACGCCTATGGTTTGATCAAGGTGATGGCCACTGAGCAATCACTGGATGAAATCTACCTGATTCCCAATATGGTCTCGGGAGTCCAAGAAGGCCGCCAATTGCACCGACGTCTGAATGACGTGTGCAACCGGTTTTTGGGTGTGTCGGTCAAATTTTTGCAATCGATTGAGGCCGATGAAATGGTTTTGCAATCACTGCGAAAATACACCTCCGTGATGGAATATGCGCCTGGCAGTGCAGCCTCGCGTGATTTCCGGGGGTTGGCCGAGGCCATCGACCACCTCCCCCCCACGGATGGCCCGTCTGGGCGGATGCAGTTTTTCTCCGAACGCATGCTGCGAGTCCCGCAGCCAAGGGGGTGACAGTGGCGCATACCATTTCTCATTATGAAAAGGCTGAAAACCGCTACGAATCCCTGATCCTGGACCATATGGCCATGGTCAAGCGGGTGGCAGTGCACCTGAAGGCCCGTTTGCCACCGTTCATGGAGCTCGATGAATTGGTTCAGGTCGGCATGGTGGGACTGATAGAGGCGGCACGCTCGTTTGACCCCACCAAGGGTTTTGAATTTGAGCACTTTGCCCTGAGCAGGGTCCGTGGCGCGATTTTGGATGAGGTCAGGCGGCAATCGTTTCTGCCCCGATCGGCCGTGGCATTCAATAAAAGTGAAAACGAGGCAGTTCATGTGCTGGCAGCTGAGTTGGGCCGTGCCCCAAGCCAAGCCGAACTGGCTTTGTTCATGGGCAAGGACATCGAAGAGTTCCACCGCGAGCGCGGTCAAGCCAAGCGGTTTGAGACGTTTTCCATGGAGGTCGTGACCGATGAGGTCATGAGCATGCCCGCAGACTCCGCCATGCAGCCAGAGGTCATGGTCGAAGAGGCGGAGTTCATGGAGGCTGTTGTGGCGGCCATTGACGAGTTGCCCGAGCGTGAGCGCTTGGTCATGTCGCTTTATTACGTCGAGGAGTTGAACCTCAAAGAAATCGGTGAGGTGCTGGGGGTCAGTGAGTCCCGGATCAGTCAAATTCTTTCTGCGGTTGTTAAAAAATTACGGCAGAATCTTCAAATCTCTTAGATTTAAAAAAGACCACCCAATATGCTCGGTTTTTTCAACAAAAACAATCCCGCTGAAGACATGAAGCGGGCTGTTGCCGCTTATGAAAAAGTCCTGAGTTTGAAGTCCGACACGCACGATGCACGCATTGTGCGCATGCGAATGGGCATGCTTTGCCGAGCCCATCTGGACAAAACCTTCATTGCCGGCGCCGAACAAACCGCCCTTTGGCAAGAACAGGCCAACTTGGCTTTGATGGAAGGTAAACCCGCTCCCGATTTGCCAACGGCCTCAAAATTTCAAAAAATCCGTGCCGGTGAAACGGATATTTATGTGTACTTGCCCGAAGAACATGCTAACGAGGCTTTTGGGCTCGGTGCGCGGTATCAAAAATGGAGATCACGGCGCCCAAAGCCATTGAGGCCATGCAGGCGCTGGCCAACCAGATCAGTTACTTCGAACTGCGGCTGAAAGAGCCGTTTCAGGTGATGGCATTTTTGAGGGATGAGTTGGCTGCTCAAGAGGCACCGCCAGAGGCCGACGTCAATGCGCCTTCTTCCCCCACTGACCCTAACGAGGGTCAACGCTGAAACCATGGATGCCATGTTGAATGCATTGATGGCCATTGGCCTGTTGGTCATTTTGGTTTTTGATCATTTATTTGATCGACATGGGTCAGTGCTATCG
>JACDQO010000218.1 GCA_015657605.1 Limnohabitans sp.
CACCACGCAAGACATCCGGTTAGGGCTGGGTGCCAACGGCACCCCCGCAGACTTGAAGCGTCTGGGCTTTGACACCACCCTCAGCATTGAAGGTTCGACGCCTGACGACCTGTTGGTCTTTGTCACCGACACCGCCATCCCCGTCAATGCGACCAGCAGCGTCAGCGTGCAGGCCCAATTCACCGACATCGCAGGCGAGATGAAGCAAGCCTTGCGGGCCTCGCAGCTCAAGGTCAGCTTCACCAGCAACACCCAATACCGCATCATCGACACACGCACCCTGTCGGTTTTGGCCGAACGAACCCTGGTGCCCGACCCTCTCTCGCCCACACCCAGCCTGACCTACCGGGGCCTGAAGCTGGAATTTTCCACCGCGCCCAAACAAGGTGACGAATTCACCATCGATGGCAACCGCGACGGCATCGGCAACAACGAGACCATGCTGGCCATGGTGGCCTTGGAAAACGAGCGCCTGATGCCCGGAGGCTTGACCATTACCGAGGCCTACATTGAACGGGTCAACCAGGTCGGCAACGTGGCCAGGCAAGCTGCTATTGCCGAGCAGGCACTGAACGTTGTTTACGAACAAGCGCAAGAAGCCCGCGACGGGATCTCAGGCGTTAGCTGATGAGGAGGCCTCCTCTTTGGTTCGGTTTCAGCAGGCCTACCAAGCCAATGCGAAAGTCATGCAAACAGCCATGGCTTTGTTCGATGCGATCCTACAAGTTCGCTAAAGGAAATCCACGTGAAAATCTCCACATCCTTCCTTTTCGACCGCGCCACCGAGCGCATGAGCACCATCCAGAACAAACTGGCTACCACCCAAGCTCAGTTGGCTGTAGGCAAACAAATCCTGTCGCCCAGCGATGCGCCCGACCAAGCCGCCGCCATTCAGCGCCTCAAGGGAGAAGTTCAGCGTCAAGACAGTCACATGCGGACCCTCCAGGTTGCTGTCCAGCGCTACACCGCCGAAGAGACAGCCCTGTCTTCATCCAACGACATCTTGATCCGAATGAAAGAACTGGGTTTGCAAGCCGCCAACGACACTCTGGCCGCCGATGACCGCAAGGCCATTGGAATGGAAATGAAAGCTCTTCGTGATCAACTGCTGAGCTTGGGCAATACGCGCGATGACAGCGGCAACTATTTGTTTTCCGGCACTCGGGTGAACACGCCAGCATTTGCCGAAGATGCCACTGGCAAAGTCATTTACCAAGGTGACCAGACCCAAACCCGCATACCCGCAGGGGTTGAGCGCACCGTACAGTTCACCGCGCGGGCACCGACGTCTTCAGCCGCGTGGTGCGCGATAACCCAGACCAAACCAAAACAAGCGTCGGATTTTTTGACGCACTGGACCAAATGATCCAAAGCATTGACAACAGTCAGACCCCAAGAATTCATCAAGGTGTGGCTGACATTACCCAAATGCACAACAACTTGACGCTCGCACAAGCCCAAAACGGATCTGACCAATCGGTTGTTCAAGCACAACTGGCCGTGATGGATGAAACCACCCTGCGCATCAAATCCACACTGTCCGAGATTGAAGACTTGGACTATGCCGAAGCCGTTACACGCATGAACAAGGAAATGATGTCCTTGGAAGCGGCCATGGGCAGCTTTCAAAAAATCTCAAGCATGACACTCTTTGATTACATCCGGGGTTGAATTTTTCGAATAGAAAAATACAAACTGACCATGACATCCACCAATCTTATCTCTGCTTTGGGCGCCGGTTCTGGCGTTGATGTCAAAGCGCTCGCAGAAAGCCTTGTGGAAGCAGAGCGAGCACCCAGAAAAGAGCGGATTGACGCCAAAATCACTCAAACAGAAGCCAAAATCTCAGGCTATGGCGCACTCAATCAGCCTTATTCGATTTGCAAACTGCGTTCAAGACGGTCAATGACGCCAAAGATTTTTCCACCTTAAAAGCCACCAACAGTCAGCCCAGCGCGATGGGCATCACCACCAGTTCAAGTGCGACAGCAGGAACATACGACATCGTAGTCACCCAATTGGCGCAAGCCACAAGGCGGGCAAGCGACTCCTTCGCCTTGGATAAAACGTTTACTGCAGGTTTGGAGTTAACTTTGACAGTGGGCACCACACCCACCACCATTGAGGTGACCACCAACACCCCCGCAGGAATTGTCAGTGCCGTCAATGCCCAGACAGCGACCACTGGCATCAGCGCTCAACTGATCAACACAGGTAACGCATACACATTGGTATTTAATGGCGCAGAAGGCGAAGACAATGATTTCACGGTCAGCAGCAACTCTACTGAGCTGACCTTTCAAGCTGCTGTTTTGCAAAGCGCGCAAGATGCCGAGTTGAACATCAACGGCATCGACATCACCTCTTCCAGCAACACCATTGATGAAGCCCTAGAGGGCGTGACACTCAATCTTTACACCACAACTGCCAGTGCCCGCATCAGCCTCACGCCGGAAGTGAGTGCCATCAAGGCCAATGTCCAAGGTTTGGTAACGGCTTACAACAATTTTGCAGAAAGCGTGAAGGTCCTCAACGACCGAAGCAGCGAAGTCGAACTGTTTGGAGGTGCTCTGGCCGGTGACAGCCTGCTACAAAGCATCAAATCGCAGGTCAGAAGCATGATCACGGGAGACTTCACGCTTTATACAGACAGCGTCAACCTGACCGACCCACAAAACGCCAACATCAACGCCGCCTGGCAAGTGGGTTTGAGTTTTGACCGAAATGGCAAACTTCAACTGGACGAAGACAAACTGGAGAGTGCTTTCAGCCAATACCCGACCGAGGTGGTGACACTTTTTTCAGCCAACACCAACGACCTGAGTGAATTCAGCACCGTTTCTGCTGGCCTGGCTGGTACAGCTGTGCGTGAGATTGACAAAATGCTTCGGTCCACAAGTCTGTTGACGGAACAGACAAGCAATGCCACCAAAAAGATCGACCTTTATAAAGCCGACTTGGAGAAGCTGGAAGAGCGCATGAAAGCGCTACTGGAACGCTACATGAAACAGTTCGCGCTGATGGACAGCATCGTGGGCAGCAGCAACAGCATGCGTGAAAGCATGAAAAGCAGCTTCGAAGGCATGATGGCTTCCTATACCAATAAATAAGCTTTATTTATAGAGGTTATTTAGTTTTAAATCATATGTTTGATCAGCCACGCAAATAATTTCTCAAGTTTACGTCGCTCGCTCCGATACCTTTAACGTCCCCATCCGCTTTTGCAGCGATGGGGTTCGTCCGTTTTTTATGCATGTCATAAAGATCCGAAATAAAGGAACTCGCCATGAGCACCGACATCAACTTGAGCGCCGCCACACTGTCGAACCGACCCGCTGTTGCCTCCAACCAAGAGGCTAAACAAGCGGCAGCCGCGTCGAATACAAAACCAACTGAAGCCCCAAGGCCTGAAATCAAGTTGGTGCTGCCTGAAAAATCAGATCTCCAGTTTGACCCCAAAGAAATGCAGCGCAATCTGCAAGAAGCCATTGAGCGCCTGAACGAGCAAATGAAAAACAATGGCCGTCAATTGAACTTTTCGGTTGATAAAACGATCGACCGAACCGTCGTGCAGGTGAAAAACGCAGAAACCGGCGAGTTGATTCGTCAAATTCCTGATGAAACCTTGCTGCGCGTGGCCCACAGCATCGAGCAAGTCAAAGGCATGTTGCTGGATGAAAAGTCGTGAACAGCAAATTTTTTGTTGTTGTCCTTAAAGTTTTGAATTGACTGGCCGATTCATCAACCATGCAAGAGGAAATATCCATCTTGCTCTGGAATAACTTCCATCAACATTTTGTGCCTTCAGGAGTTCTAACATGACTGCCATCAACACCAACGTCAAATCGCTCATTGCACAGCAAGCATTGACCGTGAACAACCGTGGTCTGACCAAGACCATGGAGCAACTGTCCACCGGCAAGCGCATCAACAGCGCATCCGACGACGCTGCCGGCTTGTCGATCAGCAACAAGATGACGGCACAAATTCGCGGTTTGAACCAGGCAGTTCGCAACGCCAACGACGCCATCTCCATGGTGCAAACGGCTGAAGGCGCCTTGAATGAAGTCACCAACATGCTCCAGCGCATGCGCGAGCTGGCGGTGCAGTCGGTCAACGGCACCAACAACTCGACCGATCGCGGCTCGCTCGATGCAGAATTCGACCAGCTGAACTCTGAAATTTCCCGTATCTCCAACAAAACCACTTGGAACGGTATGGAAATCTTGGGTTCTGCTGCTGCTGCAATCGCGTTCCAAGCAGGGCCAGCAGCTAGCGATACAGTGACTGTTACGTTCCAAAACGTCTCGTCATTAGGCGGCATAGTTACCGCCGCTGCCGAGGGTCTTGATACAGCCGTCAGTGCCACCAGCGCGATTGTTGATCTCGACCAAGCCATCTCCACTGTGGATGCTTACCGCTCCACTTTGGGTGCCGTGGTCAACCGCCTGAACTACGCTGCAGACAACTTGACCAATGTGGCCACCAACACTGCTGCGTCCCGCAGCCGCATACTGGACACCGATTACGCGGCAACAACGACTGAACTGGCTCGCACACAGATCATCCAACAGGCCGCCACAGCCATGCTGGCGCAGGCGAACCAGTCACCGTCCTCAGTGCTTTCGCTGTTACAGCAGTGATTTGAAGTCATCTCTCTACTGATTACCAATCGATTACCTGACATTTGGAGCCAAACATGACCGCCATTAACACCAACACCAAATCCCTGATCGCCCAGCAATCATTGACGGTGAACAACCGTGCTCTGAGCAAGACCATGGAGCAGCTGTCCACCGGCAAGCGCATCAACAGCGCGGGCGACGACGCAGCAGGCTTGTCGATCAGCAACAAAATGACCGCGCAGATCCGAGGCTTGAATCAAGCCGTGCGCAACGCCAATGACGCGATTTCGATGATTCAGACCGCTGAAGGTTCCCTGAACGAAGTCACCAACATGTTGCAACGGATGCGAGAGCTGGCAGTGCAAGCAGTTAACGGCACCAACAGCCAAGCCGACCGCACTTCTTTGAATGCTGAATATGAAGCCCTGGATGCAGAAATTGCTCGAATTTCAGAAAAAACCACTTGGAACGGCTTGGCCATCAATGGCGCAAATGCGGGCAGTTACTCTTTCCAAGTAGGGCCTGGTACGGCTGACATCATTGCAGTGAGTTTTCGGGATGTAGATAACAATACTGCTGGCGCTGATCTTGTTGCCGTCGCTTCTGCGACCAATCAGGGTATCAGCGCAGTCGCTTCGGCTACGACAGCCATCGGTCAACTCGATACCGCGATTGCAGCGATTGATACTTACCGCTCTACATTAGGTGCCATGGTCAACCGGCTCAACTATGCCGCGGACAATTTGACCAACGTATCCACCAATACAGCAGCCTCGCGTAGCCGTATTTTGGATACCGATTACGCGGCAGCAACGACTGAATTGGCCCGCACGCAGATCATCCAACAGGCCGCCACAGCAATGCTGGCGCAGGCGAACCAGTCACCGTCCTCAGTGCTTTCGCTGTTGCAGCA
>JACDQO010000219.1 GCA_015657605.1 Limnohabitans sp.
CCGAAAGACGCTGCCCTCGATGCCCGTGGGCGGGCATCACGCCCGACAACGATGGCGGCATACCGCAGCGGCGAGGCCGCTTCAGGTTTTGGTTTGGGATCGGCCTTGTATGCGCCGGGACGCAGTGCCGAGCAAGTGCGGTCGGCAGCGCAAAACTTTGTCAACGCCTTCAGGGGCTGAAGGCATCAAGCCCGCTCGCCCAGCCGCCCGTCCCTGAAATCCGCCAGCGCCTGGTAGATCTCTTCTTTGCTGTTCATCACAAACGGACCGTACTGCACGATGGGCTGCTTGAGGGGCTTGCCCGCCACCAAGATCAATCGGGCATCGGCACTGGCCTCGATCACCACGCCGTCAGCTTGCGGTGTGTTTTTCAAAATGGCCATGCGCTGCACAGGCACAGTCTGCCCCGCGATGCGCACTTCGCCCCGGTAGGCATAGATGAAGGCGTTGTGGCCAGCAGGCAGCGTCTGCTCAAAACGTGTGCCCTGCGGCATGTGCACGTCCAGATAAACAGGCTGGGTGATCTCGCGGGTTACGGCACCCTGCACGCCGTGGCTGCTGCCTGCAATCACCGTGACGGCCACGCCTTCAGAAGTCTGAAACTGCGGCAACTGATCGTTCTGAAAATCACGGTACCACGGCGCGTTCATCTTCTCCGCGCTGTGCAGGTTCAGCCACAGCTGAAAGCCCTCCATCACGCCATCGGCTTGCTGCGGGATTTCGGAGTGGATCACCCCCCTACCCGCGGTCATCCATTGCACACCGCCGTTTTGCAACAGGCCTTCGTTGCCCGCGCTGTCGCGGTGCAGCATGCGCCCGGCGATCATGTAGGTCACGGTTTCAAAACCCCGGTGCGGGTGGTCCGGAAATCCGGCGATGTAATCGTCCGGCTTGTCACTGCCAAAAGCGTCCAGCATCAAGAAGGGGTCGAGCCGGTGCTGCAGGTCTTGCGTGAGGATGCGGTTGAGCTTGACGCCTGCGCCATCCGAGGTGGCCTGGCCAGTGACCAGGCGTTCGATGGTGCGCGAGACGTGCACGACTTGAGGGTGGGCAGCTTGAGACACAACCGTTCCTTTTCAAACAACCCAACGATCAAGCGGGCCGGTGCAAGGCGCAGATTTTGTTGCCATCGGGGTCACGCAGGTAGGCCAGGTAGAGCTTGCCAGCGGGACCTTCGCGAAAGCCCGGTGGGTTTTTCGCAGGTGACGCCGCCGTTAGCCACACCGGCTGCGTGAAAGGCATCGCCCTGCTCAGGTGATTTGACGGCGAAGCCAATGGTGCTGCCGTTGCCGTGGCAAGCGGGCTCGCCGTTGATGGGCGTGGTGATGCCAAAAGTGCCGGTGGGGCTGCGGTAGAAATAGCGGTTGTTGTTGGCCACGCCCGGGCCGTAACCCAAGGTGCCCAACACGGCGTCATAAAACTTTTTAGACACCTCCAAGTCTTTCACACCCACCATCACATGACTGAACATTGCACTCTCCATATAGACCCGTTGCCGGGCGAAATTAATGAAGGGGCATGGTAGCGGATACCCGCCGGGTTGGCTGGGTCAAGACTTTTTCAAGACTTCTTCAAGCCCTGCCAGCGTGCATGTGCTGGCCCTTGCAGGTTGGGCGGGAGCTGGTGTTTGGCCTGCAGGTAGTGGTGGGTGTAAACGTCCAAATAAGCCTGCAGGGTATCGGCTGCACGCAGCTCGCCCGCAAGTTCCAGACAGAGCGACGCCACTTCGCTGGTGCAAAAGTGATCGTCGCGCCTGGAGCGGCGCAGTTGGTAGCGCGAGACCTGTTCGGGATTCAGGCTGAGCACCGGCAAGTGGTTCAGGTAGGGGCTTTTGCGGAACATCTTGCGCGCTTCGGGCCAGGTGGCATCGAGCAGGATGAACAAGGGGCGCTGGCCAGAGGGCAAGTTGTTGGACAGGGTGGGCACCGCGTGCACCACCCGCTCAGGCTCCACAAATTCACCCGGAAAAACCACATACGGCTGCCACTGCGGATCGGCCAGCAGCGCCAGCAAGGCCGGGTCCACTTCGGTGCGGACCCAGCCAAAGGCGAAGGTGTCGGGCACCACATCGGCGATCAACCAACCGGTGTTGCTGGGCTTGAGGGGTTCGATGTCGGCCATGAGCAAACACATGCCCACTGGCGTGGGCACCTCAGGGTGCAAGGCGCAAATGCAGTGGCTGGGCACCAAGCGGCAGCCCGGGCAGCGCTCACCTTTGATACCACCACGGGCCATGAAGGGCTTGGCGCTGCGGGCCAGGCGCTCGGTGCGCAGGCGCGAGACGGCGTGCGGCAATTTCAGGGTCGGCGCAGACATCAAACTGTGGGCGTGGCCATGCGCAAACGCCGCGCCGCTTCTTCGTCGCGCGCATCATCGATCTCGCGCAGCACC
>JACDQO010000220.1 GCA_015657605.1 Limnohabitans sp.
CCCCTGCATGCGGGGCAGGCCGCACCCGATGCGGAGCGGCTGATGCGCTCACGCTACAGCGCCTTTGTGCGGGGCGATGTGCCTTATTTGCTGGCCACCTGGCACAGCAGTCAGCGCCCAGCCGAGCTGACACTGGAATCAGGCGGCAAATGGTTGGGTTTGGAGATCAAGCAGCACAAAGTGACGGGCGCAGACACCGCCGAGGTCGAATTTGTGGCGCGCTTTCGGGTGGGCGGCAAGGCGGTGCGCCAGCACGAGCGCAGCCGCTTTGTGCGCGAAGACGGGCGCTGGTTTTATGTGGATGGCGATGCGCGCTGAGCCTGGTTGAAGCACTGACCCATCGGCGGGCCATGAGGCTTAGCGCCTCGGTTCTCAAAGCCTTCAGCGGCCGAGACGACCCTTGCGCTTCAGATCCTTGCCGATGGCCCGGATGCGTTCGAGTCCCAGCGCCAGAGCCTGTTCGCTGGTATGCACCGAGCTGCTGCCCAGTACCAAGGGGTGAGAATGTTTACGGGCTGTGCCCATCAGCACGCGTGCCGGGCCCTCGGGCGCCGACAGCGCGATGTCACCCGCTTCTGACAGCGTCAACAAGGCGCGCCCACCCGCTTCATTCTGGATGAGGGCGTGCCCGTCAAAACCAAAGGCCCAGGCCTCATCGTGTTGCGCGGGGGGGCTGAAGCGCCATTGGGCGCCGGCTTCGAGCATCACCACAAAATAGTTCATGTCTTGGTGAGACCGGATGGGCGAGCGTGCGCTCTGCGCACCGACCGTGTATTCGCCCAGCAGCACCAGCACCTGTGCGCCGGGCACCTTCAGGCGTGCCACTGCTTCGGGGGCCACGTACTGGCCTTCGCTGGGGCCGTTTTCGACGCCAGGAGGCATGGCCACCCACAACTGAAAACCCTGCGCCCGGCCCGAACCCATGAGCTGACCCTGGTGCCAAGCGCCACCGCCCGCGTTCATCCACTCCAGGCCGCCTGCCAGCAAGATGCCATTTTGACCGGTGGTGTCTTCGTAACGCACATCGGTATCGGGTTGCCAGGTGAGGGTGGCGATGCCCGAGTGGGGGTGCATGCCGAAACCAAATCCGGGACGTATCTCCGCGTCGAAATGGTCCAGAAGGACAAAAGGCTTGAGGGTCTCGCCCGAGGGGGCCTCGGGGCTGATGAATCGCGCGATGGGCCCGTGGGCCTGGCTGTGCAGGCGCTGGGTGATGGAACGCAGGGGGCTCATGGGGTCTCCGAAATCAAAAAAAGGCGCAGCCTGGGCTGCACCTTCGACTTGGCGTGGCCAGGCAGGCTCAGCGCAGGTTGCCTTTGGCAAAGGCGCCGTACACGCCTTCCTTCTCAAAAGCCTCGAAGAAATAGCGCGAGGCCGGGCTGGTGTAATTGCCCAGCATGCTGGTGAGCATGGGGGTGACGGTCATGCAGTTGACGCCGGCGCGGGTGAGGGCGTCACGGCTGTTTTGTGCAGCGATTTTGGTGCAGGCGGCCGAGATGTCCATCAGGGCCACCACATTGAAGCCTTCGGCTTTGGCCGAGAGGGCCGGCGGCACCAGGCAAACGTCGGTGGTCAGTCCGCCCATCAGCAGGTTTTTCTTGCCGGTGGCACGCACAGCTTTGGCAAAGGCCGGATCGTCCCAGGCGTTGATCACGCCCGTGCGCTGGATGCGCGCTGCGTATTCCTGCGGCAGGATCTCCTTGAACTCGGGCAGCAGCGGGCCCTGGGGCTGGTCTTCCATGCTGCTGGTCAGCACCACCGGGATGCCGGCGCCTTTGGCGAAGCGGGCGATCACGCGGGTCCACATTTTCAGCTGCTCGTGCTCGCCGGAAGCCAGCTCGCCGGCCCAGTTGATGGTGCCCACTTGGTGGTCCACCAGCACCAGAGCGGTGTTTTGGATGTTGAAGTCGAGGTAGTTGTTGGCGGCTGACATGGTTTTTCTTTTGGGATGGGCCGATGATGGGGTGGTGGTCGCGTTGGCCACGCCGGACACGGCGGCTGCGGCTGCGGCTGCGGCAAAAGTGGCAGCGGTGCCGCTCATGAATTGGCGACGGGGTGTGGATTTCATGATTTTTCCTTTCAGTCAATACAGGGAAACGCGAGTTTAATACGTAATAAATCATTAATAAAAGAGTTAAATTGAATTGACCATTCCATTTCTGGAATAATGAAAGAATGGATGTGTTGAGCAATATGGCTTTGTTTGTGGAGGTGGTTCGCCTGCGCAGTTTTCATCGGGCGGCTCAGCACCTGAGCATGCCGGCGTCGACGCTGTCCAGGCGCATCAGCGACTTTGAAAAACAGTTGGGTATCAAGCTCCTGCACCGCACCACACGCAAGGTCGAACCTACCCATGAAGGGATGCTTTACTACAAACGCAGCGCTCCTTTGGTCGACGAAGCTCGGCTCGCGCACGAAGAGCTGTCGGGCAGCAGGGATGGTCTCAGGGGTGTATTGAGGGTGAGTTGCTCACCAGACTTTGCAGCCCTCCATCTGCAGCCTATGTTGGACCGTTTTGTCCGGGAGCACCCGCAATTGCATCTGCAGATGGATCTCACCGTACGCCGCGTTGATTTGCTTTCTGAGTCCGTCGATGCAGCCCTGAGGTTGGGCAGACTGGAAGACTCCTTGCTCGTGGCCCGCCACATTGCTGACTTCCTGCCGCTCTGTTTGCCAGCCCCGACTTTGTGCGGGCGCACGGACTCCCCAGGGAACCCAAAGCGCTGGAGGGGTTTACCTGTTTGCGCCTAGGAGCATCAGAAACTTTCAGCCAGTGGACATTGGTGGATGGCGCATCATCAACCCGACCTCAAACAGTGAATGTGCAAGGGCGTTTGGTCGCCAACAGCATGCAGATGCTTGAATTCCTATGCCGTTCAGGTCATGGCATCGGCATGATCGATCTCAAGGCCACCGAACAAGCCCTGAAGCAGGGGTCTTTGATTCGGGTTCTGCCGCAATGGCAGTCGGTGTCCAGCCCTTTGCATCTGGTCACAGCCTCTCGTCTGTTGCCCGCGCGAGTGAGGGCGTTTGGTGATGCTCTGGTGCGACATTTCCATGGGGACTGAATGGACAGACATGGACGCTGAACGAGTTGCACCCCGTATGATCGCCCGCATGAACTTTGAAGCCATTTTGTTTGACTGCGACGGCGTTCTGGTGGACAGCGAAGCCATCACCTGCGGCGTGCTGCGTGACATGTTTGAAGAGCAGGGTTGGCGCATGACGCTGGCCGAGTGCATGCAGCGTTTTGTGGGCCACACCGTCAAAAGCCAGCGCACCACCATCGAGGCCCACACCGGTCAGCCACTGACCGATGCGTGGCTGGAACAGTTTTTTGCCCGGCGCAATGAGCGCCTCACACAAAGCATCACCGCCATCGAAGGCGTGCACGAAGCGGTGGCGCATCTGCATGACCATTGCCAGGGCCGCATTGCGGTGGCTTCGGGCGCGGACCGTTTCAAGGTCGAGATGATGCTCAAGCAAGTGGGGCTGATCGACTTTTTTGCAGGCCGCATTTTCAGCGGCCAAGAGATGCCGCGCAGCAAGCCTCACCCCGATGTGTACCTGGCCGCTGCGGCGCATCTGCAAGTCGACCCGGCGCGCTGTTTGGTGGTCGAAGACACCACCGTGGGCATCACGGCGGGTGTGGCTGCCGGGGCCACGGTGTGGGCCTATGCCGCGCCGCCTGCCGAGCATGCACCCCTCTTGCAGGCAGGCGCACAGCGGGTGTTCACCGGCATGCACGAGTTGCGTCTGGCTTGACCGGTCTGGGTGGCCAAGGCCTGTCAGTGTTGCCTGGTCAACCTGAACTCCTCAGGAGTCTGTCCCGTCCAGGCCTTGAACGCCCGCATGAAACTCTTCTCGTTCTGAAACCCCACTTCGGCGGCGACTTGTTTGATGGGGCGCTGCGTGCGCAGAAGCAGGTCAGTGGCCAGATCACGTCGCACCGCGTCTTTGAGTTGCTGCAAGCTTGCACCTTCTTCTTTGAGTTGTCGGTGCAGCGTGCGGGCTGACAGGTTGAGCCAAGCGGCCAGGTCGTCCGCATTGCGGCTGTGTTCGGGGTGCTCGGCCAAGGTTTGGCGGACTTTTTCCACCAGCAAGCGGTCTCGACGGTAGGGCCGCACCGTGAGTAACAAGGCCCTTTGCAGCATGCGTTGCAGGGCGGCTTCGTCACGGCGCAGGGGCAGGCTCAGGTAGCCCGCGTCAAACTGCAGGCTGTGACCGGGCGCATTGAATTGGGTGGGGCCGTCAAACAGCACGCGGTAACTGTCGGCATGGGGTGGCGGGGCAAAGCACAGCGTGGTTTGCAGCAATGGGATGCGCGAATCCGTCAACCAGCAGGCCACGCCCAAAGCATTGCGCAGCACCGACACCACGGCAAACTCCTGAAAACCGCCCAGATCGCGTCGTTCAATCAACTGCAGGCTGGCCACGCCCTGGGCCTCATCGACTTGCAAATGGATGTCGTCGGTCAGCAGGTCGTGGTGGCGGCACCAGCGGGCCAGCGCCACGGCCAAAGTAGGGGCGGTCAGTGAGGCGCGCACCAACATGCCGTAGCTGCCCCAACGCAGGCGGCGGCTGAACCAGCCCAGGGCCTCGTCGTCCAGCTCGCGCATGGCGGTGGCCGAGAGCCATTCCATTTGCAAAGCGGTAATGCGCGCATCGGCCTGATGCAGCAAATGTGGCGCAATTTGTGCTGCTTTTAATGCAGGCAGGGGGGTCCAAGCCGCGGCTGGTGTAAGCGCTGGTTATAGCTCGGGCAAAAGCCATAGGCGTCTCAGTGCGAACGCTTGTGCCTGGGGTTGTGCCCGGCATGGGGATGGCCCGAATGGCGTCTTTCATGGTGGTGCAAATTGTGGCACGATTTGCAACCCATTTGACACCCCCAAACGGCGCTGCAGCCTTTATGCTGGCCAGCATTGCACGTTCGATGCGCCCGGGTTTGCCCCGCTGGCGTCACACCCTAGGAAGCACCATGACCGTTTTGCATTCCCAACTGAACCCGCGTTCTGCCGATTTTCAGCACAACGCTGCTGCCATGCGTGGCCTGGTCGACGACCTGCGCGCCCACTTGGAGCGGGTGGCCCAAGGTGGCGGCGAGGCCCCCCGTGCCAAGCACACCGCCCGGGGCAAGCTGCTGCCGCGTGACCGCGTGCAGATGCTGCTCGATCCCGGCACGCCTTTTCTGGAAGTCGCGCCGCTGGCTGCCCTCAACATGTACAACAACGACGCACCCAGCTCGGGCGTGATCGTGGGCATTGGCCGCGTGAGTGGGGTGGACTGCATGATCGTGTGCAACGACGCCACGGTGAAGGGTGGCACCTATTACCCGATGACGGTGAAAAAGCATTTGCGCGCACAAGAGATCGCGCAGCAAAACCACCTGCCCTGCATTTATCTC
>JACDQO010000221.1 GCA_015657605.1 Limnohabitans sp.
CACCCGGCTGGCAGGGAAGATCAACTTGAATGTGGAGCCCTTGCCCAAGTCACTTTCAATGCGCAACTCACCGCCATGCCGCTGCATGACGTGCTTGGCGATGGCCAAACCCAAACCCGTGCCACCGGTCTCTCGCGAACGACTCCGGTCTACGCGGTAAAAAACGTTCCGACAAACGTGGCAAATGCTCAGCCGCGATGCCAGGGCCCGTGTCTTTGACTGCAAACACCCATCCCTCAGACGTAGAGGACCAACTCAAATGAATAGAGCCGCCCAGTGGGGTGTAACGCACGGCGTTGATCACCAAATTGGAAAGCGCGCTCAACAGTTCAGAACGAGAACCCAATAAATCCACTTCCGGGACCGGGGCCATCACCAAATCATGACCCGCGCCATCGCCCATGTTGGCCAAGCCTTCGGACATGGCTTTGGCATCGCCAAACACCTGCGACATCAAAGCAGGCAAAGACACATGCTGGCTCATGCTTGGGGGCAAACTTCCCTCCAATTGAGACAGCGTCAACAAATCAGCCACCAAATCTTGCATGCGCTCCGACTGCACTGCCATCAAACTCAAATAACGAGCACGCTCTTGTTCATCCAGTGGCAGTGTCTGCAAAGTCTCGACAAATCCACTGAGCACCGTCAGCGGTGTCCTGATCTCATGCGAAACGTTCGCCACAAAATCTCGGCGCATGGCCTCGGCCTGGGCAACAGCGGTGATGTCACGCGTCAACAACAAAGACCGCCCATCTCCGTACTCGTGCAGCTGTACTGACAACTTTTGGGCACTGGCCGCCGAACTGGATCGCCCTTCAATGACCGCTTCGCTGGCATGGCTGGCTTGCGAAAAATAACGCGAGAAAACAGGATCACGAACCAAATGAACAATGTGTTGCATCCGGTCCTTGAGCGAATCCAGTCCCAGATGTGAAGCTGCCGTTTCATTGCACCACTCAATACGCGCTTCTTCGTCCAACAAAATCACGCCATTGGGTGAAGCCTGAATCGCAGACAAAAAATCTTGCAACCTTTTTTCATGGACAGTCACCAATTTTTCTTGCTGGCGCAGCATCCGCTGAATGCGCAAAGCCATGTCTCGCCAGACCCCTTGCCAAGGTGGATCCAATCGCAAACTGGGTGCACCCAGCCAACGGTCAAAGCGGTCAACCCGCCATGCCAAAACCAAGGCGTAGATACTCACGACCAACAAGGCCGCCGAACAAGCCCCCAAAGCACCCCACACATACCAAGCCGGCAATCCGGCCACACCCATTAAAAACAGCAATTCAAACAGCGCAAAAACCATAAACCACCTGGTCTCAAGCCGACGGCGTCAGGGTGAAGCGGTAACCCGCGCCACGAACCGTCTCAATCATGTTGCCCGCATCGCCCAAAGATTCACGCAGGCGTTTGACATGCACATCCACCGTGCGTTCTTCGATGTACACATGGTCACCCCAAACCTTGTCGAGCAAAGCGCCTCGGCTGTGCACACGTTCAGGGTGACGCATCAAAAAGTGCAAGAGTTTGAATTCGGTGGGGCCCACCTTGAGCGCTTTATCGCCGTGAGAGACGCGGTGCGTGTCAGCGTCCAATTGCAAGTCACCCATCTTCACAACGCCGCCCGCTGCCTCAGGCACACGGCGGCGCAAGACCGCGCGTATGCGGGCCAACAACTCACGGGGCGAAAATGGTTTGACGATGTAGTCGTCGGCACCCGCGTCCAAGCCTGCCACACGGTCAGCCTCGTCACCGCGAGCCGTCAGCATCAAAATCGGCACGGCTTTGGTCCGAGCCGAAGCGCGCCAGCGACGGGCCAAAGTCAAGCCACTTTCCCCGGGCAACATCCAGTCCAGCAAGATGACATCGGGCAAAACCTCGTCCAACTCACGCTGTGCGGTTTCAGCGTCAATGGCCCAAATGGGCTGAAAGCCGTTGTGTCGCAAATTGACGGCAATCAACTCAGCAATGGGCGCTTCGTCTTCAACAATCAAAATGCGCGGTACGGATTTCATTGCACGGCTTTTTCAATGTCGGTGAGGGCCGTGTGCCGAACATCTGCACCCTTGACGACGTAGATCACGAACTCGGCAATGTTTTTGGCGTGGTCACCGATGCGTTCAATGGCTTTGGCCACAAACAACAAATCCAGGCTGGCCGTTATGGTGCGCGGGTCTTCCATCATGTAGGTGACCAGCTTGCGCAAGAAGCCGTTGAACTCGGCATCGATCAAATCGTCTTCTTTCAAAATCACCAATGCCGTGGACACGTCCAAGCGGGCAAAAGCATCCAGCGCTTTGCGCAGCAAACCGGTGGCCAAGTCTGCCGCTATCCGCAGCTCAGACGAAGGCAAATTCCGGGGGCTACCTTGCTCCAAAATCAGCTTGACCATGCGGGCAATGCGCTCTGCCTCGTCACCCGCTCTCTCCAGGTTTCCGGTGATCTTGGAAATCGCCATCAGCAATCTGAGATCACGCGCTGTGGGCTGACGGCGCGCAATGATGGAGGCCAACTCGGCATCGATCTCCATCTCCAAAGCATTGACTTGCTTTTCGGTGGCCACGACTTGGTCCGCCACTTCAGAGCTGAATTGCGCCAAGGCGTAAACAGCATGGCGAGTCTGTGACTCCACCAAACCACCCAGCTCCAAAACGCGAGAAGAAACGCCCGTGAGTTCGGCGTCGAATTGGCTAGAAATGTGCTTGTCCATGTGTCTCTCCTGATCAGCCGAATCGGCCGGTGATGTAGTCTTCGGTTTCTTGCTTGACGGGCTTCATGAAAATCTGTTCGGTCACACCAAACTCCACCAACTCACCCAAATACATGTAAGCAGTGAAGTCAGACACCCGCGCCGCCTGCTGCATGTTGTGGGTCACGATGGCCACGGTGTAATCTTTCTTCAACTCACTGACCAACTCTTCGACTTTGGCGGTCGAGATCGGATCCAGCGCCGAGGTGGGCTCGTCCAGCAAAATGACCTTGGGTTTGACGGCGACAGAACGTGCAATGCACAAGCGTTGCTGCTGCCCCCCCGACAAAGACAAACCGTTTTGACCCAGCTTGTCTTTGACTTCGTTCCAGATGGCCGCCTTGGACAAGGCCCACTCCACCCGGTCGTCCATGTCCGAGCGGCTCAGGTTTTCATAAAGGCGAACACCGAAAGCGATGTTGTCGTAAATGGACATGGGGAAAGGTGTGGGCTTTTGGAACACCATGCCCACTTGCGCACGCAACAGGTTCAAGTCCTGTTTTTTTGTCCAAGATGTTGGTGCCGTACAGGTTGATTTCACCCTCTGCACGCTGGCCTGGATACAAGCTGTACATGCGGTTGAGGGTGCGCAGCAAGGTCGACTTGCCGCAACCCGAAGGACCAATGAAGGCGGTCACCTTGTTCTCGGCAATGTTGAGGTTGACGTCTTTCAGACCCTTGAAGGTGCCGTAGAAAAAACTCAGATTGCGAATTTCAATCGCATTCTTGATGGGTGTTGGGGATGTATTGGGCATTGTGAAATCTCGTCTTTCAATCAGGCTTTGACTTTTTCGCGGAAGAACACGCGGGCCAGGATGTTCAGGGCCAACACGGTCAGGGTGATCAGCAAAGCACCGCCCCAAGCCAACTGGATCCAGTTTTCATAGGGGCTCATGGCGAATTGGAAAATCACCACCGGCAAGTTGGCCATCGGCGCGCCCATGTTGGTGCTGTAAAACTGGTTGTTGAGCGCAGTGAACAACAAAGGCGCGGTTTCGCCACTGATGCGGGCGACCGCCAACAACAAGCCGGTGATCACACCGCTTTTGGCTGCGCGCAAGGTCACCATGGTGGAGACCTTCCAACGTGGCGCACCCAAAGCAAAAGCCGCCTCGCGCAAGCTGCCAGGCACCAAACGCAGCATGTTCTCGGTGGTGCGCATGACCACCGGGATCGCGATCAAGGACAGGGCCAAACTGCCGGCATAGCCCGAAAAGTTGCCCACCGTGGCCACCGCGATGGCATAAACAAAAAGGCCCAAGACGATGGATGGGGCCGACAACATGATGTCGGTCACAAAGCGGGTGAACTCGGCCGTCTTGCTGGTGTCGCCATATTCGGTCAGGTAGATGCCCGCCAAAATGCCGATGGGTGTGGACACGGCCACGGCCAAGCCGACAATCATCAAACTGCCCACAATGGCGTTGCGCAAGCCACCGCCCTCAGAGCCGGGCGCTGGGGTGTCGTTGGTGAACAAGGTCAATTCAAGCGCCGCCAGCCCATTGGAAAACAGCACAAACAAGATCCACAACAAGGCCACCAGCCCCAAGCTCATGGCGATCATCGACAAGGACAAGCCAATCAAATTGGTGCGCTTGCGGCGGCGGTAAAGAGGAGAAGATTGCATCAGCATGGTGTGACTCGATTCAATGAAGTTTGGAGGTCCAGGCAAAAGTCATGGGTCATCGGTTGCCTTTGGCTTTTTCGGTGCGAATGATCAACCACTTGGCCAAGGCCAACACCACAAAAGTGATGCAAAACAAGAGGAAACCCAAAGCGAAGAGGGTATTGAAGTGCAAGCCTTCGGCCTCGCCAAATTCGTTGGCCAAAACCGAGGCGATCGAAGTGCCCGGAGAAAACAAGGAATTGGGCATGCGGTTGGCATTGCCAATGACAAAAGTCACGGCCATGGTCTCGCCCAGGGCACGACCCAAGCCCAGCATGATGCCGCCGATCACACCGGTTTGGGTGTAAGGCAACACCACCTTGCGCACCACCTCCCATGTGGTGCATCCCAAGCCATAAGCCGACTCACGCAAGATGGGGGGCGTGATCTCAAACACATCGCGCATCACGGCCGCCACAAAAGGCAGCACCATGAAAGCCAAAATGATGCCGGCCGCCAAAATGCCCAAACCGTTGGTGGCACCGCCAAACAACCAGCCCACCATGGGCATGCCACCCAACACCGACTGCAAAGGCACCTGCAAATAGTCGGCATACACGGGCGCGAACACGAACAAACCAAACATGCCGTAGATGATGGACGGCACAGCCGCCAACAACTCGATGGCCGTGCCCAGTGGGCGGCGCAGCCATACCGGGCAGGTTTCAGTCAGAAAAACCGCAATGCCAAAGGCCAAAGGCACCGCCAACAACATGGCAATACCGGCACTCAGCACCGTACCGACGATCGATATCGCAGCACCAAATTCTTGGTTGATGATGTCCCACTCGACGTACCACAAAAAGTGAGCGCCAAATTTGCGAATGTGGGCCAAGCATTCACAAAAAGAGAAACGATGATGCCCACCAAGGCGATCAACACCAAAAGCGAAAACGACTGGGTGGTCCGGTGAAAAACAAGGTCCTGTAAACGTTGCCTCTTGGCAACAGCTGCCATGTTGGCACTGTGCGCCTCGGATTCAGTC
This sequence comes from Limnohabitans sp., assembly GCA_015657605.1. Taxonomy (GTDB): domain Bacteria; phylum Pseudomonadota; class Gammaproteobacteria; order Burkholderiales; family Burkholderiaceae_C; genus Limnohabitans_A. The sequence continues at coordinate 5,404 of JACDQO010000221.1, forward strand.
GATGATGTGTGGGTGTTCATGGTCTTATCGGCAGACATACAAAAAATGAACCTGGTCAAAAAAACAAGCCACCGACAACCCTTCAAAGGTGTCGGTGGTCCAGAGTCAGTTCAAACAAGCCTGAATCAACATCACTTGGTGACGATTTGGTTCCAAACACGCTGACGGATCTGATTGGTCAACGCGTCCGGCAGGGGTACGTATTCCAATTCGAGTGCCATTTTCTTGCCGTTCTTGAAAGACCAGTCAAAAAACTTCAACACTTCAGCGGATTGGGCTTTGTCAGCGGGCGTCTTGTACATCAAGATGAACGAAGCTGTGGTCACAGGGTAAGACTTGGCACCAGGCTGGTCCACGATGGACAAGCCCATGCCAGGAACGCTGAACCAATCCGCACCAGCGGCGGCGGCCGCAAAAGTCTCGTCATCCGGCATCACATAGTTGCCGGCCTTGTTTTGCAGGGCCATGACCGCAATGTTGTTGCGCTTGGCATAGGCGTACTCCACGTAACCGATGGAGCCTTTGGTACGGGTGACGTTGGCCGCAACACCTTCGTTGCCCTTGCCACCCACCGATGTGGGTGCTGGCCACTTGACTGCAGCGCCACGGCCCACGGTGTCCAACCAGTCTTTGCTGACGGTCGACAGGTAATCGGTCCAGTTGAAGGTGGTGCCTGAGCCGTCAGCACGGTGCACCACGGTGATGGTGGTGTCGGGAAGCTTTTTGCCAGGGTTCAAGGCGGCCAACTTGGGGTCGTTCCACTTGCTGATCTTGCCCATGAACATTTCGGCCAAAACGGGGCCCGTCACGCGCAGCTCGCCCTTGCCAAAACCGTCCAGGTTGAACACAGGTACGGTGCCGCCAATGATGGCGGGGAATTGGACCATGCCGTCTTTGTCCAGGTCAGCGCCAGACAAAGGCGCGTCCGTGGCACCAAAAGCCACTGTTTTGGCACGAATTTGGCGAATGCCGCCAGAAGAACCGATGGACTGGTAGTTCAAGCCCACGCCAGTTTCTTTTTTGTAGGCTTCAGCCCACTTGGCATAAATGGGGAACGGGAATGTCGCGCCAGCGCCGGTGATGTCCGCCGCCCAAGTCGTGGCAGCCACAGCGCTCAGACCGATGGCGACCACGAGGGATTTAAATTTCAGCATTTCAGCTCCTGTTTCAGGTTCAAAAGAATTCTTGCCAACAACCCGCTGGCTGCTGACTGACCTGACTTTAGCCCTCAATTGTGACAAGTTTGTGTCAAAAAACCTTGATTTAAATGGCAAATAACGGGTAGCCGAAGGGCCTGCTGCAAAAAATGCAGCTGTGCAGCCTTGGCGTGACCCTGTTTCCGCCAAATTCTGAGCCGGTGGCTTTCAGGGCCGCAACCGCCACAAAGCGCCGTCTGGTGAATCGTTCAAAAGGTAAACCAAGCCATCCGGGCCCACCCGCACATCGCGAATGCGGCCCACCTGCTGTGTCAGCAAGCGCTCCTCGGCCACCACTTTCTCGCCGTCCAGCACAAGGCGCACCAAGCTCTGCCCCCGCAAAGCCCCCAGCAGCAAACTGCCCCGCCAGGCTGGGAAGGCATTGCCCTCGTAAAACGCCATGCCCGAAGGCGCGATCGAGGGCACCCATACATGCAAGGGCTGCGCCATGCCCGCCTGCTGCGTGCCCACGCCGATGCGCGTGCCCGTCACGTAGTTCACCCCATAGGTGATGGTGGGCCAGCCGTAATCGCGCCCGCTGCGGATGATGTTGAGCTCGTCCCCGCCTTGCGGGCCGTGTTCGTGCGTCCACAATTCGCCCGTTTGTGGGTGAATCGCCGCGCCCTGGATGTTGCGGTGGCCCCGGCTGAACACCTCAGGCATCTGCTGAGTTGGCTGCACAAAGGGGTTGCTGACGGGCACACGGCCATCGTCGTGCAAGCGAATGACCGACCCGGCATGGTCGCGCGGCTTTTGGGCGCGCGCATCTTCGCCCCGGTCACCCAGGGTCAAAACACATGGCCTTGGCGGTCAAACGCGATGCGCCCACCAAAATGCCGCCCACCCCGCGAAGCAGGCCGCATGGCAAACAGATTTTGCAAATCCACCAGCCGGTGCCCCTGCAAGCGCGCCCTGACCAAGGCCGTTGCCGATGCACCGCGTGGTCCGTCTTTGGAAGCTTGCGCATAAGCCAAGTAAACCCAGCCATTGCGGGCGTGGTCGGGGTGCACAGCCACGTCAAACAAACCGCCTTGCCCGTCCACCACGATGTCGGCAGGCAGCCCCTCTATCGGGCGTGGGTCGAGCTGAAAGTCAGGGCTGATTCGGCGCAAGCGGCCTTCGCGCTCGGTGACCAACATGTCGCCACCCGGCAACCAGGCCAAAGACCAAGGGTGGCTCAAGCCCTTGACCAGGGTTTGCACTTGAAACGCCACGGGGGCGGGCGCGTTGCGCACCAGGTCTTTGGACTGCGTGGGGATGACAGATGGGTTCGTTGAGACCTGGGCAAAGACTGAGCACACCATCAGGCTGAGGGCTGTTGGAATCATCCATGGTCCGGTCTTTCGATACTTCATGGTGCGCCTTGAAAAATGTGGGAATTGGATTTTACGAGTGGGTAGATTTTTCGAATTTTGAAGAACTGATGACAAGCCAAATAAATTTCTATTACACAAAAATTGTTCCAAAAAACTTGTTTGCGTCATCAATTTTTCACACGCGATTTTTAGCATTTCATAGCTTTATCAACCCACAGGAGTGACGCTATGTCCAACATGATTCGTGACGACGACGGTATTTCCAACGCATCAGCCAATGACCATTTGCATGATTTGATCGAGCGTGAAATCGCGCTCAACCCCAGCCGCCGCAACATGCTCAAATCGGGTGCAGCATTGGGCTTGCTCGGTATCTTCGGCAGTGCCCTGACTGCCTGCGGTGGCAGCTCGGCCCCCGCCGCTGGCAGCATTGGCTTCAAAGCCGTGGCCACCAGCAGCGGCGATGCCATCATCGTGCCCGAGGGCTACACCGCCGACGTGATGTACCGCTGGGGTGACCCGATCACGGCCACTGCGCCCGCCTTTATGGGCGATGCCAGCCAGTCATGGCGCGAGCAGGAGCAACAGGCCGGTGACAACCACGATGGCATCAACTTTTTCCCCTTCCCTGGCACCGATGGCAGCAGCCGCGGCATCCTGGCCATGAACCACGAGTACATCAACCCCGAGTACTTCCACAACGTGGCCAATTTCAACAAGCCCGAAATTCCTGACAACACCAAGAAGCAGCTGGCTGCCCATGGCGTATCGGTCATCGAAGTTCAGCGCAACGCTGCTGGCAAGTGGGAATACGTCAGGAACTCCAGCTACAACCGCCGCATCACCGGCTACACGCCCATGAGCATCACGGGCCCTGCAGCTGGCAACGATTTGCTCAAAACCGCCGCCGACGCCACAGGCACAGAGGTGCTGGGCACGCTCAACAACTGCGGTGCTGGCCAGACCCCTTGGGGCACTTACATCACCTGCGAAGAAAACTTCAACGGTTACTTTGGAACAGACACTGCAGGCTGGACGCCCAATGCGCTGCAAAACCGATATGGCATCTCTGCTGGTGGCTTCGGCTACGGCTGGCACAAGGGCGATCCCCGTTTCGATGTGGCTGTCAACCCCAATGAACCCAACCGACACGGCTGGGTGGTCGAGATCGATCCCTATGCGCCCACCAGCAAACCCAAAAAGCGCACTGCCCTGGGCCGTTTCAAGCACGAGAATGCCGAATGCGTGCTCTCCAAGACCAACAAGGCCGTGGTGTACACCGGTTGCGATGAGCGCAACGAGTACCTCTACAAATTCGTCTCGACTGGCACCTACGATGCAGCCAACAAGGCCAGCGGTGCCAACCTGCTCGACACCGGCATTTTGTACGTTGCCCGATTTGACGCAGGCACCGTGGTCGGTGACAACCAAGGCACTGGCGTTTGGTTGCCTTTGGTGCATGGCCAAAACGGCTTGACCGCTGAGAACGGCTTTGCCAACCAGGCCGAAGTGCTGATCAAAGCTCGTCAGGCCGCTGACCGTGTGGGCGCCACCATGATGGACCGCCCTGAGTGGGTGGCAGCCAACCGAACCAAGCCCGGTGAAGTGTTCCTGGCCTGTACCAACAACAACCGCCGCGGCAGTTCGGCCACAGCATCCTCCAACATGAGCAATGGCACGACCGTAGCCGGATCGGCCCGCCCTGCGATTGATGAGGCCAATCCCCGTGCTGTCAACAACTGGGGCCATGTGATCCGCATCAACGAAACGGGAGCCGATGCCGCTG
>JACDQO010000222.1 GCA_015657605.1 Limnohabitans sp.
CCATGCCGCCCACCCATGGCTCATGACCTGGGATGACCACGAGGTGGTGAACGACTACGCCAACGACTTGGACCGGAACTTCACCGACCCCACCGTGTTTTTGCAGCGCCGGGCTGCGGCCTACCAGGCTTACTTTGAGCACATGCCTTTGCGCTTGGGGCCCGACCCGCAGCAGCCCAGCCAGATGCGCATCCACGACCGCATGGCCTGGGGCACGCTGGCCGACTTGTGGACTTTGGACTGCCGCCAGTACCGCGACCACCATGCCTGCCCCGACCTGATGCGCGGCGGGGGCCGCGTGGTGATGGGCTGTGACGCCCTGAACGACCCGTCGCGCAGCATGCTGGGGATGCCCCAAGAGCAGTGGCTCACGGCGGGGCTGACACAAAGCCAGCGGCGCTGGAAATTGTTGGCGCAATCGACCCTGATGGCCACCAGCGGCTTTCAGACCCCTTTGGGGCGCAGCGCTTTCACCGACGGCTGGGACGGTTACCCGCAAGCCCGCACGCGACTGCTGCAGACGATCGCGGATGCGCGTTTGAGCGATGTGGTCATGCTGGGGGGCGATGTGCATGCCAATGTGGCGGCCCAGCTGCGTGTGCAGCCGGGCGACGAGCGCTCGCCCGTGGTGGCCAGCGAGTTGGTCACGACCTCGGTGACGACCCGTGGCATGTCGTCCAAGGTCATGGCGCAGATTCAGCGGGACAACCCGGACATCCGACATGCCCGTTCTGACGAGCGGGGGTATACCTTGATCGACATTCGGCCTGAACGCTTGGATGCGCAGTTCATGACCACGCCCCACCCCGCAGGGCCCCAAGCCGCATTGGGCGTGCAAGGGCGCTGGACCGTACGCCAAGGTGTGGCGGGCGTGCTGCCCGGCGCTTGAATGACCTGCCCGTATACAAGGGTAACCATTGGGTCATTATTTGGGGTTGCGCGGCTAGAATCGGTCCATGCAAACCGAAACCGTGTCCGCGCCCAAAAAATCATTCAAGGTCCAGATGCTCGCTGCGCGCGAGACCGCGATCATCCAGTCGGTCAACCGTTTGTTGGCCGAAAAAGGGTTTGATGCGATGACGGTGGACGAGGTGGCGGCCGAGGTGGGCATCGCCAAAGCCAGCCTTTACAAGCACTTCACCAGCAAAGAAGAGCTGGCCTGCGCTGCCATGGTCACCGCCATGCGCCGTGCCCAAGAGGTGATCCAGAGCACCGACGCCAGCTTGGCGCCGCTCGATAAGCTCAAATACGTGACCCGCTGGACCATGACGCTCAAGCTGCAAGGCCTGATGCCCTCATTGCCCAGCCAAAACTCCAGCCTGCGCGCCACCTTGATGGGCAGCAAGGACTACATGGACGGTTTGATGGAGGTCAGCGACGCCCTGGGCGGCTGGATCGAAGAAGCCCAAGCCCAGGGCCAGATCAACAAGGCCTTGCCGGCCGTGGCGGTGCTCTACACCTTGTTTGCCCGGGCCTGCGACCCGGTGCTGGAGTTCCTCAAAATGGGCGAGCAGCACACCGACGAGCAGATCCTCGATTTGGTCATGAGCACCTGCTTTGATGGGCTGAACGCCCGCTAAAACCAGCGCGTCAGCGCACCAGCAGCACAGGCACTTTGCAGTTCGCCAACACTTGGGTGGCGACCGAGCCCATGACCAGGTTGCCCAGCGTGCCGTGGCCGTGCGAGCCCATCACCACCAAGTCAAACTTGCCGCTGTCAGCGGTTTTGGAAATGGTCTCACCCGCGTGACCGACTTTGCTGATGGTTTGGGCGTCGATGCCATGGCGCAGCAAAAACTTGGTGACCGGGGCCAGTATTTTTTCGGCTTCTTCGCGGTGATAAGCCTCGACCATTTCCTTGCCCACCGCAGCGCGAGCGCGGGGCGGCAGTTGCGGGCTCACCGTCAGCAGGGTGTAGCTGTTGTGGGCGCTGAACAGTTCATCGTGCGTGGTCAGGTAAGCCAGCATTTTTTGGTGAAGGCGCTGCCATCAACGGCCAATAAGATTTTCATGAGGGTCTCCTGTTGCGGATCAAACAAGGCATGACCTTAAGCCTTGTCTGACCGCGCGGCCTTGACTTAGGTCATGAAACGCGATGTTTCAACCGAGACCAGCGCACGCCAAGTTCGCCAGCGCAGGTGCCCTTGGCGTCAAAGGCTGATCAGCGCGGTCGGCTTGAAGGTTCGTTGCTCGTGTTTGTGCGCGTAACCCAAGGGGTTGGCCACCACACGGCAGCCATTGACGGTGTAGTCGCTGGGGCAGTGCAAATGCCCGTGCAGCCAAAGCTGCGCTTGCGGCAGCAGCGCGTCCAGTGCATTGCAAAACCCGGCCGTGCCTGGCACCAGGCCGTAGCGCGGGTCGGCGCTGTGCAAACTGGGTGCAAAGTGTGTGATGACCACGGTGCTGCCGTCAAACGGTGTGCTCAAAGCCTGGCGCAGCCAATCTTGGCATTGCAGGGCTTGCTCGCGCAGCCCTTGTGCCAACCAAGCTTCGCCGCGGCGTGTGGTCTTGGCTTTGCGCAGGTAAAAGTTGGCGGCTCTGAAAGCTTTGTCGCGGGCTTTGAGTTGGCGTGTGAATTGGCTGTTGGGGTGGCTGAAGTGCGCCGGAATTTTGTCCTTCAACGGGTCGGGGATGGGCTGCCCAGCCAGCGGCCCCAGCGCGTCAAAGTCGGTCCATAGCGTGGTGCCCACAAAGCGCACTTGGCCCAGTTGCACCACTTCGCGCTCCAGCCAGGTGATGTCCAGCCGGGCGCAGGTCTCTTGCAGTCGGGCGTGGGCCTCGTCAAAGTCCAAGCCATCGTACTCGTGGTTGCCAGGCACAAACAGCACTGGGGTGGGCCAACCGTGCCGGGGTGAAAACCGCGCCAAGCCAAAGTCAGCATCGCCGGAAGAGGCGAGCGCTGAGCCGGTTTGGTACGAGCCAATGTCACCCGCCAGCACCAACACATCTGCACCGGTGGCAGCGCGGGGCATGAATGTGGGGTTGGACTCCAGGTGCAGGTCCGACAAAAGTTGGATGTTCATGCGATGTCCTCGGCGCGGAAGGCTTGTTGCGCCGCTTGTTGCAATTGGGCGCGCAGCCACTGGTGCGCGCTGTCGTGTTCGCGTTTGCGGTGCCACAGGGCGTGCACCTGAACGGGCGGCACGTCAAAGGGCAACTCGTGCAGTGCCAACTCTTTGGCCATGCCGGTGGTGGGCACAAAGTGGCGCGGCAGAACCGTGAGCAAGTCGGAGTTCACCACCACCCGCCCGGCGGTGAAGAACTGGTTCACCGTGAGCACGATGCGCCTTTGCTGACCGATCACGGCCAAGGCTTCGTCCACAAAGCCATAGGCACGGCCCGAAAAGCTGACCAGCAAATGGCGGGCGCTGCAGTAGTCTTGCAGGCTGATGGGGCGTTTGGCCAAAGGGTGGCCTTTGCGCATCACACACACGTATTCACCCGAGTACAAGCGTTCGTGTGCGTAGGGAATGGCTTCGCCCGATTGGGCCCGGGCCGTCAAGTCGGCCAGTACCGCCGGAAAGTAGCCCAGTGCGATGTCCGCGGCATCGTCGGCCAGCATTTTGCGCGGGTCTCGGGTGGTCAAGGGCACCACGCGCAGCGACACATCGGGCGCTTGTTCTTCCATTTGTTTGGCCAGGCCGCCCATGAGTTCGGCGGCGGTGGCGTCGGCCATGGCCAGCACAAAGGTGCTGTTGGCCTGTTGCGGCTCAAAACGACGGGGCACGATGGCCGCTTGCAGTTGACGCAAGGCCTCGCGCACGCTGGGCCAGAGGGCCAGCGCCCGAGGCGTGGGCTCGATGCCGTGGCCGTGCCGCCGCATCAGCTCATCGCCCAAGGCGTCGCGCAAACGCCGCAAAGCATTGCTCACGGCGGGCTGTGTCAGCGACAGGTTGTGCGCGGCCCGGGTCAGGCTGCGTTCGGCCATGACTTCGTCAAAGACGCGCAGCAAATTCAGGTCCAGTGTGCGAAAGGCGGCGGGGATGGGGGTGCTCATGTGGGGCGCTTATCTATCACCATTATGAATGACAAGCATCATGAATATAAAGTTGAACAACATGCGTAGAAACCCTATGATGAGGGACTGATTTTAATAATTAGCAATGCCAAATTGCACAAAATCAATTCAAGGGAAAACACAATGAACACTGCTACCAAAACCATGATGGGTCAAACGACCTTGTTGCCTGCCGCTACCCAAACGCCCGTTGCCCTCACCCAGTTCGTGGCCACGGTTTTGTTGGCTGCGGGTGTTTCCGCTTTGCTGGTCCTGACCGACCGTTTGTTGGACGGCTGGGCCGAGTCCCATTTGGTGGCGGCTTGGCTGGCCTTGTGGGCTGTGGCGGTGCTGGCCATTGTCTTGCTGCGCGGTCTGACCCGTGTGTTGGCGCAAAACCTGATGACCAACTTGGACGCATGGTCGGCGCAGCTGGCCCGTCGCCGTGCTGACCAGCGCTTGTGGGACATGGCTCAAAAAGACCCGCGATTGATGCGCGACTTGGAAGTGGCCATGGACCGCGCCCCAGAAGAGCGCAGCCCATTGCAGCGTTTTGAAAACCGGATGAACCGCCGCGCTGCCCGTTTGGTGCGTGATCGCCTTTATTACATCTGAGTGCCGGCGCTTTCAGCGCTTAGAGGCCAAGTAAATGCCCGGCAAGATCAGGGCGGCGCCCATCAAGTGGTGCCAGCCCATGGCTTCGCCCAAGACGACCCATCCTGCCAAACCCCCATACAAAGGCCCCAGGTACAAACTGGCGGCCACGCGGCTGGCGCCCAGCACCTTCTGGCAAAAGCCATAAGCCCAATAAGCGCCCAGGCCTGGCAGCAAGCCGGCGGCCACGACCAACCAAGTGGCCTGCATCGTCCAAGCCGGGCGCTCAGGCTGCAGGTATTCCCAAATGCTGAAGGGCAGCAAGGCCAGCACACCACCCATGCAAATGGCGGCCAGTCGCGCCGTCGAGCCCAGTGGCGTGGGCCACTTTTTTTGCAACAAGGCAAAAGCGGCCCAGGCCGCCATGGCCAGCACAATCCAGCCGTCCCCAGCCACCCATTGCACCTGAGCCAAAACCAACCATTGCCCTTTGACCACCACATGGAACACCCCGGCCATGGCCACGACAACGCCCAATCCTTGGCGCCATGAAAAGCGCTCGCCCAGCCACAGCACGGCGCCCAGCGCAATCAAAACAGGCGAGGCGGCATATATCAGGGCGATGTTCATGGCCGTGGTGGTCTTGCCCCCTTGGTAGACCCAGGCCCCGCAAATCAGCATGCCCAAGGCCCCCAGCACCAGATAACGGCCGCCATCTGCCAGAGTGCTGCGCCATTCTCGCCACAGCTCACTGCGTGCAATAAAAGCCAGGATCGCGCCTGCCAAAGCCCAGCGGCCCAAGGCCAGCATGTGGGGCTCCACCACGCCGGGGGCTGAGCGCGCCACGATGTAGTTGACGGACCACAAGGCAGGCGTGACCCATATCAGCCACAAGGCGATGCGGGTTCGGGATTCAGCGGTTTGAAACAAAGACATGACACCGATTGTGCAGGCCAGAAAAAACCGCCCCGGTTTGTGGCCGGGGCGGTTGGAGACTCAGACGCCGGATGGGCGCAGAACCTGATCTTTAAGCCAGACGCGCTTGCAAAGCGGCTTTGGTGTCCAGCAAGGCCTTGGGCAGGTGGTAGCTCAGCTGTGCAAAGTGCTCGTCATGCAGCTTGAACTCGGTCTGCCAAGAGGCCTTGTCGATGCTGGTGACGGATTTGAACTGCTCGGCGCTGAACGCGATGCCGTTCCAGTTGATTTCAGCGTAAGTGGGGGCAATGCCGAACATGGTCTCTTCGCCCTTGGCTTTGCCCTCCAGGCGGTCGATCATCCACTTGAGCACGCGCATGTGTCGCCATAGCCGGGCCAGACAAACGAGCCAGTCTTCGCCCTTGCGGAACCAGTTGACGCAGTACATGGCGGGCAGCTTGTGGCCAGGCAGCTTGCGCCTTGGCACCCGTATCCAGCC
>JACDQO010000223.1 GCA_015657605.1 Limnohabitans sp.
AGCTGCGTCATCGGCGGGATGAGGCTCAGAACTTTGAACGGGGCGGGGCTGGGCATCAGTCAGTTGGGTTTCGAAAGGGTGGGGTGGATTATCAACGGGCGCAGGCTTGTCCATCGGCGTTCATGGGGGTACTCACCTTCAGGGACTGGCTTTCAGGGCGTTAACATCCAGCAGCACTGACAGCGACTGTCCGATTGAATGTCTTCCGATGACCCCCTTGCCAGAAACACCCCCAGACGCTGCCACGTCCTTGTCTGCCTTGATGGTTCAGCCCAGCGCGCAGGCGCCGCTGACACCCGCCCAGCAGCGTTTCAACGATTTGCTGGCCCGCATCGAGGCGTTGTCGGGCCTCATCCAGCGGCTCGAAGCTTGGTCAGACCGGCACCGGTACGCCCACATTCAGAGCCTGCGAGAGTCGGTGCAGCTGGCGCAAACGCACCGCAAAAGCCTGCTGCTCTTTGTGCATGAACGTCTGCAAACAGCAGACCTCACTGACCGGCAGCAACGCATGGCACGGGGCATGGTGCGTGGCTTGATCGACCATTTGGCTCCCATGGCCGACCCGCAAGTGCAGGCGCTGGCCGATGTGTATGTGAGCGAAGAGGACACCCAAGAAGTGGCCCAAGAGCAGGCCGAGGCCGCTCAGAGACTGCGCGAGCGCATCGAAGAGGCGCTGGGCCAGCCGATTGAAAAAGCTGGCCAATACCAAACGCCCGAAGAGATGATGCAAGCGGGCATGCGCCAATGGCAACGCCAGCAAGAGGCCGACGAGCAACGCAAAGCGGCCAAGCGTGCCGCCCGAAAAGCGCAAAAGCAGGCCCAAAAGAAAAGCGCTGCCGCCGAGAAAGGCGAAGTGCCTGCCGCCGCGCTGCGCGAGCTGGACGCCAAAAGCGCCATTCGCACGATCTATCGACAACTGGCGAGTGCCTTGCACCCGGACCGTGAGCCGGATGAACAAGAGCGTCTACGGAAAACCACGCTGATGAGCGAGGTCAACGCCGCCTATGAAAAAAATGACCTGACCACTTTGCTGCGCCTGCAAATGCAGGTGACGCAGGTCAACTCTCAAAGCTCGGCACGCATGGCCGACGACAAATTGATCGCCATGTCTTTGTTGCTCAAGGAGCAGGTGGCTGCGCTGGAAGAAGATCTGGACCAGTTGGAAAGCCGCTTGAGCCAAGAGTTGTGCGTGCCAGTGCGCGCCGATGCCGACGAAGCGGCCCTGAGCCTGTCACTGCAGCGCATCCAGGCCGACCAGCGCCACAGCGCCGACAGCCTGGCCGCCGATCTGCGCAGGATTCAGAACGATGCCGAACTCAAGCGCTGGCTCAAAGAGCAGTGGCAGTTGGCTAAAGCCACTTCTGCATGAAGCTGGCCTGGCCCGCTGCGGGGTCCAGCGCGTAGGGCTCAAAGCCAAAGCCCAGATAACTTTTTAAGGCCCGCGTGTTGCCCGTCAGTACTTCCAAGGTCAGCTTGCAGCAGCCGCGGTCTTTGGCGTGTTGCTCGGCAGCCGCCAGCAAAGCTTGACCGACCCCTGCACCCCGGTGCCCGGGCAGCACGGCGATGTCGTGGATGTTCATCAGGGGCTGGGCTTTGAAGGTGGAGTAGCCCTCGATGCAGTTGACCAAGCCCACGGGCGCGTCGCCCAGCCAGGCGATGAAGCTGGCCGCGTCGGTGCGCGCGGCCAGGTCATCGCACAAGCGCGCCTTCACGTCCTGCGCCAGTCCTTCGCCACCGCCCATCGGGTCTTGGGCATAAGCGTCCAAAAGCATCACCAGCGCGTTGCGGTGGGCCGGGTTCTGGTAATCGACGGGCAGGATGTGAAGTGGCATGGTCAGGCGGTGGCAGGGGTCATGAAGGAGCGCACATTGTCCTGCATAGCGGCCATCACATGGCCTGCCAATTGGTGCGCTGTGATGGCGCTGAGCGTCCAGCCCAGGTGGCCGTGGCCGGTGTTGTAGAACACATTGGCTTTTTTGCCCGCCCCCACGCGCGGCAGCATATTGGGCATCATGGGGCGCAGGCCTGCCCACGACACCACTTTGCGGGTGTCAATGTCTGGGAAGCATTGGTTGACCCACTGGATCAAGGGCTGGATGCGGTCGGCGCGGATGTCCAGGTTGATGCCGTTGAATTCGGCGGTGCCCGCGACGCGGAACCGGTCATCGCCCAAGCGGCTGGTGACGAGTTTGGTCTCGTCGTCGAGCAGGCTGACCTGCGGCGCTGCCGCTTGGCTGGCACCGTCGGGCAGGTTGACGGTGATCGAGTAGCCCTTGACGGGGTAGATGTTCAGGCGGTCACCCAACTGCGCGGCCAGGCGGCGGCCATGCACGCCGGCACAAATCACGATGCCGTCAAAGGTCAGCGAGTCGGTATCTCCGGCATGCTTGACCTGCACGAAAGCGCTTTGGCCGTTGGCGGCCACGCTCAGGACTTCGTGTTCATTCAAGATCTTGACGCCCAGACGCTCGCACGCCTTGGCCAGGCCGTAGGTGAACTTGTGGATATCGCCCGTCGAGTCGCTTTCGGTGAAGTAGCCACCGTAGTAATGGCCATGCAGGGTGGGCTCGATGGCCTTGATCTCTTCGGGTGTCACCGCGCGACGGGGCAAGCCGCCTTGGGCCAGCAGCTTGGAGACTTGCCCGGCATGGTCAAAGCCTTTTTTGTCGCGGTAAAAATGCAGAATGCCTTCGCGCTTGTGGTCGAACTCGATGCCTTCTGCCTTGGCCCAAGCAAAGTGGTGTTCCCGCGATTCGATGGCCAACTGGGCAGTGGCGATGGTGTTGTCACGGTACTTGGGCATGGCGGCCATGAACTCGGCCATCCAAGTGAGCTTGTGCCAGGTAGGAGCAGGGTTCATCAGCAAAGGGGCATCGCTTTTGAGCATCCACTTCAGGCCCTTGATGATGGTCGAGGGGTGGGTCCAGACTTCGGCATTGGAGGCCGAGAGTTGGCCGCCGTTGGCATAGGATGTTTCCATGCCGGGATAGCGATTTTTCTCGATCAGTGTGACGTTAAAACCCTGTTGAACCAGGGCATACGCGGAGGTGACGCCAGTGATGCCGCCGCCGATGACAACCATGTGTTTTTTCATGGAGCTTTTCTCTCTTTGCTTCGTCTCAAACAAGTGGACAAGCGGCACACCGGATGTGTGCTGCATGACCCCCTCTGTTTGAAACCTGAGAGATTCACCTCGTATGAGGCTTGCTCCTGCGGTGGTCCCGGGTGACGAACCCGGGTCGCTCTTCAGAGTGTGTGGCGCTTTGAACGCCTTTTCGCATCGGTCCTTTTGCCTGAGAGTTTCCGGGGTGGTTGCTCCTTCGGCGCTGCACGGGGCTTGTTCAAGCGGTGCAGCCTCTCCCGACACGAAATGGAATTGTAAGTGATGGGTCCTGTTCTGCGTGAAGTTTTTGTGCGAACGAAATGGCCGATCAGGCCGCGTAGTCACCCACCGGGATGCAGCTGCAAAACAGGTTGCGATCGCCGTGCACGTTGTCGACCCGGCCCACTTGTGGCCAGTACTTCACGCTGCCGGGCACGCGCTGGGCTTGGGCCGCGCCGATTTCGCGGCTGTAGGGGCGGGCCCATTCGCTGCCCAGCAGGCTGCCCGCGGTGTGCGGCGCGTTTTTGAGTGGGTTGTTGTCTTGTGGCCAGGTGCCGTTTTCCACCAGTCGAATCTCTTCGCGGATGGCGATCATGGCGTCGATGAAGCGGTCAATCTCTTCGAGGGTTTCGCTCTCGGTGGGCTCGACCATCAAGGTGTTGGCGACAGGGAAGCTCAGCGTGGGTGCGTGGAAGCCGAAGTCCATCAGGCGCTTGGCCACGTCTTCGGCCATCACGCCGCAAGTGTCTTTGAAGTGGCGCAGGTCCAGGATGCACTCGTGGGCCACATGGCCGCTGTCACTGGCATACAGCGTGGGGTAGTGGGCGCTGAGGCGTTTGCTGAT
>JACDQO010000224.1 GCA_015657605.1 Limnohabitans sp.
CATCATCAGGGGGTGCACCCAGGTGTCGAACAGCACGTTGGCGCCTTCAAAGCCCATTTGCGGCGCGTAGCGGGCCGGGAAGTCCTGCACATGCACCGGGGCCGAAATCACCGCGCAAGGGATGCCTTGGCGCTTGGCGATGTGGCGCTCCATTTGCGTGCCCAAGATCAACTCGGGCTGCAGTGCATTGATCTGGGTTTCGACTTCCAGGTAGTCGTCGGTGATCAGGGCCTCGACGCCGTAGCGTTGTCCGCAATCGCGCACTTCGCGGGCAAATTCTCGGCTGTAGCTGCCCAGGCCCACCACCTCAAAGCCCATCTCTTGGTTGGCGATGCGGGCGGCGGCCACCACATGCGTGGCGTCGCCAAAAATATAGACCCGCTTACCGGTCAGGTAGGTCGAATCGACCGACTTGGCGTACCAGTGGGCGTGCGCGTTGCTTGGGTCTTGTGCGGGCTGGGGCAGGCCGGTCAGCGTGCAGACTTCGGCGATGAAGTCGCGCGTGGCGTGGCTGCCCAAGGGCACAGTCTTGGTGTAAGGCTGGTCGAACTGGCGTTGCAACCACTGCGCGGCGGCCAAGCCAATTTCGGGGTAAAGCACCACGTTGAAGTCGGCCTCGGCCAGCTTTTGCACATCGGCGACGCTCGCACTCAGTGGCGCAACCACCGCCACGTCCACACCGAGTTGGTTCAGCAGCTGGGTGATTTCCTTGACGTCATCGCGGTGGCGAAAACCCAGGGCGCTGGGGCCCAAGATGTTGCAAGTGGGGCGTGCTTTGGCGGGTTTTTCAGCGGCGGGCTTGTGCACCAGGTGGCGGCACAGTTGGTAGAAGGTTTCGCTCGCGCCCCAGTTTTCTTTGCGCTGGTAAGAGGGCAACTCCAAGGCCACCACGGGGATGGTCAGCTGCAGCGCCTGGGCCAGACCACCCGGGTCGTCCTGGATCAGCTCGGCCGTGCAGGACGAGCCCACCAACATGGCAGCGGGGTTGAAGCGCGCCATGGCTTGGCGGGCAGCTTCTTTGAAGAGCTCGGCCGTGTCGCCGCCCAGATCACGCGCCTGGAAGGTGGTGTAGGTGACGGGCGGGCGGCGCGGCAGGCGCTCGATCATGGTGAACAGCAGGTCGGCGTAGGTGTCGCCCTGTGGGGCGTGCAGCACGTAGTGCACATCCGTCATGGCGGTGGCCACGCGCATCGCGCCCACATGGGGCGGTCCTTCGTAAGTCCAGAGCGTCAGTTGCATGGGGTGTTCCTGCGCTTTAAGCCGCCAGCTTCAGGCGGCGTTTGAGGGGGCGGCTGAACAGACCGGCCAAATCGGTCGCCTGTTCGTAGCCTTGAATGGGGGTGAAGACCAACTCGATGGCCCACTTGGTGGTGATGCCTTGGGCTTCCAGTGGGTTGGCCAAACCAAGGCCACACACCACGAGGTCGGGGGCGTCGGCGATGCAACGGTCGAGCTGCAGGTCCACGTCTTGGCCTTCGCTGATGCGGGTGCCTGCGGGGATGAGCGCGAGTTCGGCGGCCATGTGTTGGCGGTGCAAATAGGGCGTGCCCACTTCCACCAAATCCATGCCCAGTTCGCGGTGCACAAAGCGCGCCAGCGGAATTTCGAGCTGCGAGTCGGGGAAGAAAAAGATGCGCTGACCTTGCAGCATTTGGCGTTGCACGGCCAGGGCTTTTTCGGCGCGCTGGCGGGGTGCGGCGGTGGCTTGTTCAAACACCTCTGGGGCCACACCAAACTCGGTCGCGGCCGCTTGGAGCCAAGCGGTCGTGCCTTCCACGCCCAGCGGGAAGGGTGCGGCCAGGTGCTGTGCGCCGCGCGATTGCAGGGCACGAGCGGTGTCGGCCAAGAAGGGCTGAGCCAACAAATAACGGGTGTTCGGGCCGACCACCGGCATGGCCTGGCTGTTGCGCGGTGGGAAGAAGCTGACCTGCAAGCCCATGCGATCAAACAGGCTGCGCATCTGGTCTTCGACCACATCGGCCAGGGTGCCCACCACCATCAGGGCGGGGGCTGTGTCGGCGCTGGCGGGCAGGCCGGGGACCATGGCCGCCAGGCAAGCGTCTTCGCCTTGGGTGAAGGTGGTTTCGATGCCGCTGCCCGAGTAGTTGAGCACGCGCACCTTGGGGTGGTGGATCTGGTTTTGGCGTTCGGCCGCGCGCGACAGATCGAGCTTGATGACTTCGGAGGGGCAAGAACCCACCAAGAACAACAAGCGGATGTCGGGGCGGCGCGCCAGCAACTGGCCAACCACACGGTCGAGTTCTTCGTGCACATCGGCCAAACCGGCCAGGTCACGCTCGTCGATGATGGCGGTGCCAAAGCGGGGTTCGGCAAAAATCATCACGCCCGCGGCCGACTGGATCAGGTGGGCGCAGGTGCGTGAGCCCACCACCAGAAAGAAGGCGTCCTGGATTTTGCGGTGCAGCCAGATGATGCCGGTGAGGCCACAAAACACCTCGCGCTGGCCGCGTTCGACCAAAGGCACGACGTCGGTGCAACCCGAGGTTGCAGCGGATGATTCGGCGCGGATCGGGATGACAGTGCTCATGTGCTGGCCTGTGCGCCCGTGTCGGGCAAAGAAGGGGTGGTTTTTTGTAGCCGCGCCATGCGCAGCTTGCGGATGTATTGCGCTGCGTTGATCGCGTAACTGCCATACGCGGCCAAGGCCAGCAGCAGCTGGTCGGTGGGGCTCCACACGCCTTGCCACCAGACCCACAAATAAGCGGTGTGCAGGGCCAGCACCCCCATGCTGACCACGTCTTCCCAATAGAAAGCCGGGGCGAACAGGTATTGGCCGAAGACCACTTTTTCCCAGATGGCGCCGGTGACCATGATGGCGTAGAGCACCAAGGTCTTGATCACCACCGAGGCCAAGGCCCAATCGGTGCGTTCGCCCGTTTGCAGGCTGTTGATCACCAGATACAAACTGATGCCAAAAATCAGGAACTGCACCGGGGCCAAGATGCCTTGCACCAGCGTCCAGGCGGTCGCGTCACGCCGAGCGCGTTGCGCTGGCGTGTACAAAACCTGGTGGGATGAAGCGGACATGGACTGTTTGGCGATGTGGGAAGATTGGCTTTGAATGTAAGTCTGGATATACAGTGTGTCAACATAAATTGACAATATTTTAAGTGATCAGGGTTTACACTAGATACAATGCGCTGAAATCCAACCACACTCAAGCCTGTGTTGGATGGGGTCATGAGCATGGCGTCATCCCCCTTCTTGCGACGAGCACTCCGACGCCCCGGAGCCTGCCGCTGGTGTATCCCTCTGATGATCGGTGCTTGTCATGGCCAAATTCAATCTCGAAAATTCCCAGTCCCCGCCCTTGGTGCAAGGGGTGATGACGCTGCCGGAAGCCTTGCGACAAGGCACGCCCGTTGGCCCACGCTTGGTGGGTGGCACTTCATTTGCTGGCAAGTCGGCCATTGACTTGGGGCAAATTCAAATCTTGGCGCAAGCCTGTTTGCAGGGCCTGGATGCAGCTCGGCAAGTGGTTTTTGGATGGCAGCGCCAAGGCCAGTCCCTAGAAGACATCTACATACAAGGCATCACGCCCTGTGCCCGCCTCTTGGGGGACTGGTGGTGTTCGGACCGCTTGGATTTCGCCATGACCACCATTGCGTCCTCTCATCTCCAGCAGCTGCTGCATGATTTCAGCGCAGAGTTTCTCCAAGAGTCGCCTCAGCAGCGCAATGGCCTGAGTTTGCTTTTGTTGACCGAGCCAGGGGCTCAGCACAGCATGGGTTTGTTCATGCTCAGTGAGTTCTTCAAACGCGCCGGCTGGGTGGTCACCGTGGCCGTGCCCCAAGACGTGGTGGATTTCAAAAAACTGTTTTGTCCGATTGGTTCGATGCGGTGGGCATTTCCATCAGCACCGACCGGCATCTGGGCACACTGCAGACCTTGCTCCCACAACTGAGGGAAGCTTCCGACAACCTGAATCTGCAGGTTTTTGTGGGTGGCCCCATGGCATTCAATGCGCCCGACTTGCTCAAAGGGCTGCCCGCCCAACTGATTGCTGAAGATGCACCTGAGACGGTGGCCTGCGTCAACAAGGGGATGCTTTTGACATCTGCAGGGGCCACATAAATTGTCCTATCGATTATTTTTATTACATTCAAACCCCAAGTCCTCACATTCCATGGCGCTGCACTGCTCTATACTGTGATGACAAATACAAGTGTCAACTTCCTGATGCTCAAACCCGTTTGGTTTACAACATGAAGCTTCCCTCTTTGGACCCGTCCACCTTCTCCCAATTGCTGGGCGTGGTGTCTGACGTCACCTTGGTCATGGACCCACAAGGGGTGATCGAAGACGTTTCAACCGGGCGTGACACCTTGGCTTCTTTGGGTTGCCAGACTTGGATCGGCCGTCGCTGGATCGACACGGTCACCAGCGAAAGTCGTGCGAAAGTCCAAGAAATGCTGCAGTCTCAAGGCGCCCCAGACGTGATGCGCTGGCGGCATGTCAACCACATGTCTCCTGTCGGCAATGAGGTGGCCCTGCAGTATGTGGTGCTGCCCTTGGCTGGCGGCAAGTTGTTGGCCATGGGCCGTGACTTGGAGAGCCTGGCCGAATTGCAACGCCGACTGGTCGAGACCCAGCAATCGATGGAGCGCGACTATTTGCGTCTGCGGCACATCGAAGCGCGCTACCGCGTGTTGTTCGACACTTCTTCTGAAGCGGTGTTGATGGTGGATGCCAGCACCCAGCGCGTGCTGGAGGCCAATGTGGGTGCGCAGGCTTTGCTCAAGGATGCGGGTAAACGATTGGTCGGTCGTGACGTGCGCGAATGTTTTGAGGGCGAGAGCCAGGGTGAAGTTCAGTCTTTGCTGCGCATGGCGCTGGCCACTGGCCGCATCGAGATGTGCGCGGCCCGCTTGGCGGGTTTGCCAACAGCCTGGACCGTGTCGGCCACCGTGTTCCGCCAAGAAGGCGGGGCGCAGTTTTTGGTGCGTTTGGTCACTCGCGAGACCACGGTCCTGGCTCATCAAGACCCAGGTTCGTCGGCAGCCTTGAGCGAGGCCATGGAGCGTTTCCCAGATGGCTGGTTGCTGACAGACACCACGGGCGTGATCAAAAGTGTCAACGAAGAAGGCATGGCTTTGCTGGGCCTGACCGCCTCGTCACAGGTGGTGGGCCAAAGCCTGGAGCGCTGGTTGTTGCGTGGGGCGGTGGATTGGGGCGTGTTGAATACCAGTTTGCGTCAACAGTTGCCTGTGCGAAATTTTGCGACCGAAGTGCGCACCCTGTCGGGCATGACGCTGCCGGTCGAGGTGTCGGCGGTGTGCTTGGCCCGACCCGAGCCAATGTTTGCCTTTTTTGTACGTGACATGGACCGCCGCTTGCAAGGCGGCGCATCGGTGACTCAAAGCCAGGCCAACCCCTTTGCCGAGTTGTCGCAATTGGTGGGGCGCCGCCCGATCAAAGACATCGTGGGTGAGACGGTGGACACCATTGAGCGCTTGTGCATTGAAGCTGCTTTGGAATTGACCCACAACAACCGCGCTTCGGCCGCGGAAATGCTGGGTTTGTCACGTCAAAGTCTCTACGTCAAGTTGCGCCGCTTTGGCATGGTGGCCGAAGCCGAAACCGACAACCCCTGAAGACTGTCAATTAAAATTGACGATAAGTGTCAATCCCGGTTGACATTTAGAAAACTCTCTTCACAATCGGGGCATGGACACCCCGCCACTGGCCCACACGCCCCCAACCCAGGCTTCTCTTGCAAGCGCAGTGCATGCCGCACGGGTAGCGCCACCGAGTCGGCCCTCTTGGCGCACGGTGGCCGAATTGCTCAAGCCCATCACCTGGTTCCCACCCATGTGGGCCTTTGCCTGCGGCGTGGTGGCCTCGGGCCAAGACATAGGCGCCAACTGGGCTTTGTTGCTTTTGGGTCTGGTGCTGACGGGCCCCTTGGTGTGCGCCAGCAGCCAGGCGGTGAACGACTGGTTTGACCGGCATGTGGACGCCATCAACGAACCCAACCGTCCCATCCCTTCAGGGCGCATGCCCGGTCGCTGGGGGCTGGGCATTGCCATTGCTTGGACGGTGCTGTCGCTGATCTGGGCCACGCTCATGGGGCCTTGGGGTTTTGCGGCCTGCGCCTTGGCCATTGCGCTGTCTTGGGCTTACAGCGCGCCGCCGGTGCGTCTGAAAACAACGGTTGGTGGGGCAATTCCGCTTGCGCATTGAGTTACGAAGGTTTGGCCTGGCTGACCGGCACCGCCGTCATGTTGGGCGGGGCTTGGCCTGGCCCGCATTCGGTGGCCCTGGCCCTGCTTTACAGCGTGGGTGCGCACGGCATCATGACGCTGAACGATTTCAAGGCCATTGAGGGCGATCGCCGCATGGGGGGTGGCCTCGCTGCCGGTGCAGCTGGGTGCGCACGGTGCAGCCCGCATGGCCTGCGTGTTCATGCTGGTGCCGCAGGTGGTGGTGGCTCTGCTGTTGGCCCACTGGCAGTTGCCATGGCACTCGTCAGCTGTGTTGGCCCTGGCGGTGCTGCAAGGGCCCTTGATGCTCAAATTTTTGCGCCAACCGGTTGAGCGTGCTTTGCATGTGTCGGCCTTTGGCGTGCCATTGTTTGTCAGCGGCATGATGGTCAGCGCTTGGGGCTTGCGCCAGCTCAGCCTGTTGCAACAGTCGGTGGGGGTCGCATGAGCACGGCCTGGAACCCCTCGATGTTTGGTTGGTTCCAAATCATCCGTTTGGGTCTGATTCAGGCCTGTCTGGGCGCGGTGGTGGTGGTGACCACGTCCACACTCAACCGCATCATGGTGGTCGAGCTGGCGCTGCCCGCTTTGTTGCCCGGCTTTTTGGTGGCCTGGCATTACGCGGTGCAAATGGTGCGCCCGCGCATGGGTTTTGGCGCTGACAAAGGGCGGCGCAGCACGCCTTGGATGATGGGCGGCATGCTGGTGCTGGGCGTGGGCGGCGTGATGGCCGCTTGGGCCACCGTGTGGATGGCGACGCAGCCTCTTTATGGCGCGCTGCTGGCTTGGTTGTCCTTCAGTTTGATTGGCCTCGGTGTCAGTGCCTGCGGCACGTCACTGTTGACCCTGATGGCCAAGCGCGTGCCCGATGAGCGCCGGGCGCCTGCGGCCACCACTGTCTGGCTGATGATGATCGTGGGCTTTGCAGTCACGGCCGGTGTGGTGGGCAAGCTGATCGACCCATACAGCCCCGAAGTCTTGTTGCAAGTTTCGGCGGGCTTGAGTTTGGTCACCGCGATCATCACGGCGCTGTGTTTGTGGGGCCTGGAAACGCCCATGGACCCCGCCACCGAAAAATTGCAGTCCGACAGCATGGCCAAAGCGCGCTTGCAAAAACAGAATTTCAAAGAGGCCTTCCAAGAAGTCTGGGCCGAGCCTGCGGCGCGCACCTTCACCGTGTTTGTGTTCATGTCCATGCTGGCCTACAGCGCACAAGACTTGATTCTGGAGCCCTTTGCGGGCGCGGTGCACGGCTTCACGCCGGGGCAGACCACGCAGCTCTCGGGCTGGCACCACATGGGCGTGTTGATCGGCATGCTGGCAGTGGCTGGAGCCGGTTCGCGCTGGGTCGCGGGGCGCTTGG
>JACDQO010000225.1 GCA_015657605.1 Limnohabitans sp.
CCCAACGGCAAATGCTGCGGCCATGCCGCGCCCGTCTACGATGCCGCCTGCGGCAATCAGGGGCAGGTCGGTCTTTTCGCGAATGGCCTGCAGCAGCACCAGGGTGCTGACTTCCTCCGGGTTTTTGAAGCCACCCCCTTCAGAACCTTCCACCACCAAGCCGTCGACGCCGGCATCTGCGCACTTGAGGGCAGCCTCCAAAGTCGGCACGGCGTGGTAGACCGCGATGCCTGCGGATTGCAGCGGCGCGACAAATTTGGCTGGGCTGCCAGCAGAGGTGGTGACAAAGCGCACACCGGACTCGCAGACAAAGCGCAGCATGGCGTCGTCTTTCAAAAACCGGATCGGCAGGTTCACCCCAAAAGGCAAACCCGTTTGGCGCATGGCCATGATTTCACGCTGGCAGTTCTCGGTCTCGCCCGAAGAAGTTTCGATGATCCCCAAACCGCCAGCGCGGGACACCGCAGAGGCCAAAGCGCTTCGCGCAATCCAGCCCATGGGCGCTTGTAAGATGGGGTAAGTTGCCCCGGTGTGGGCCAAAACGCGGTTCATGTCGTTGCCTTGAAGCTGAAAAAAACATGATACGGCCCCCGGCCAGCTGGCGCAGTCGCCAAGCTGTCGCAGCTTTGGCTGGGGTGTGCCTAAACTTGCAGCTTGTTCATTGAAAGGTTTGGTCATGGCTTTGACCCTGTTTGCTTTTGACACCCCCAACGCCCGCAAGATCACCGTGGCCTTGGAAGAAATGGGCCTGAGTTACGCGGTGCAGGTGGTGGACATCACCCGCGATGAGCAATTTGCGCCTGATTTTTGAAGATCAGCCCGAACAACAAAATCCCGGCCTTGGTCGATACAGACGGGCCTGATGGGCAGACGCAAACGGTGTTTGAGTCGGGCGCGATCCTGATTTATTTGGCTGAAAAAACCGGGCAATTTTTACCCGCCAATGGCGCTGGCCGGGTGGCCACTTTGGAGTGGTTGATGTTTCAGATGGGGGGCTTTGGCCCAGCACCGGGCCAGGTGCACCACTTTGTGGCCTTGAAGGACGAGGGCGACAAGCGCTACGGTTTGCAGCGCTTCATGGCCGAGACACTGCGCCTTTATGGTGTGATGGACCGCCGCTTGTCTGAACAAGCTTTTTTTGCAGGTGATTTGTCGATCGCCGACTTCGCCATCTTGGGGTGGGTGTGGCGCCACCCGCGTCACCAGGTTGATTTGGCGCAGTTCCCACACGTTCAGCGTTGGTATCAGGCCCTGATGGCGCGGCCCGCTGTGCAAAAGGGCTTTGGCGTGGCCTTGCGCCGAGATTGAGTCGGTTGGGGTGCGGCGTTTGGGCGAAGCGCCAGAGGGCAAAGGGCTCGGATTTCGCCCCTTAAGTGCTCAACCTGGACTCAAACGGCCCATTCTTGTGGCTTAATACCGTTTTGCATTTTTTATCCGGAGCCACAGATGGGCAACAAAATCGTCACCGAAGCAGATCGTAAATTCACCCCACCACTGCCCGCATTGCCAGGCGTGACCCTCCGCACAGGCGGCCGTGGTCAGCGCGTCAGCCTTGAGCGCGGCGTGGCCACACGCAGCAAGAAAACCCCGGCCAAGCGCTCCAAAAGGGCGGTGATCGCGGTGCGCCGGCGCCGCTTGCCGGGCCTAGCGCCCA
>JACDQO010000226.1 GCA_015657605.1 Limnohabitans sp.
AATGGTCATCGTGCCAGTGGTGCAGGCCACATTCAATGTGGTGGCAGAGTTTGATGCACCTAGTGAGCGCGGCGAAAGCGGCTACGGCTCGACCGGCAAAAAATAAGCGCCCCGTAGGGCGCTGTTAATGGTGCTGTTCAGGGGGCTAGTGCAGCGTGGGCATCGTCAGGCTGCCCTCATCCCCCACCTCGATTTTGAAAAATCCCGTGCCGCAGCTGCCGTGGCCCACTTCGGCCTCGGTCGTTCGCGCACCGATTCCACTTTCAGGTGCAGGCGCAGGGCAATGCCCGAGAGCGGATGGTTGGCGTCGAGCACCACGTGCTCGGGGTAGATTTCGGTCACGGTGTAGAGCACGTTGCGCGGTGCATCGGGGTGGCAGCCCTCGGGCAAGGCGGTGCCTTCGATGGTCAGGCCGGGCTCAAGGCCGGGGGGGAAGAGGGCCAGGGGCTCCAAGAAAAGCAGCTCTTCGTTGAAGTCCCCAAAGGCGTCTTCGGGCTCGAGGTGCAGGTCGACCTTGGCGCCTTTTTCGTGGCCTTGCAGGGCCTCTTCGATTTTGGGCAGCAGGTCATTGCCACCAATGAAAAATTCAACGGGCTCGTCCAGGGTGTCCAGAACTTCGCCCAGCGTGTCTTTGAGTGTCCAGGTCAGTGCGACCACAGAAGGTGTCTTGATTTCCATACGACAATTGTCGCAGTTTGGCGGCTCCTTTTTGGCCGCCTCGTCTTTGAGCGCCGGCATTTTGGCCCTTGCAACTGGATGACCCCCATGAACACAGAACAACCCTTGGCCCTGCTCGGCGGCCTGACGCCCAGCCAATTCATGAAGCGCCATTGGCAAAAAAAGCCCTTGCTGGTGCGCAACGCCATTCCGGGTTTTGTGCCCTGTGTGGGCCGCGCCGACTTGGTGGCGCTGGCGGGGCAAGAGGGTGTGGCGTCTCGCTTGATCGTGGATTCACCCAAGGGTTGGAAGATGAAGCACGGCCCCTTTTCCAAACGCAGCTTGCCGCCATTTAGCCAAAAGAAGTGGACCTTTTTGGTACAAGGGGTCGATTTACACGACGACGGCGTGCACGATTTATTGCAACAGTTTCGGTTTGTGCCCGATGCCAGATTGGACGATGTGATGGTCAGTTACGCGACCGACGGCGGCGGCGTGGGCCCCACTTTGACAGTTACGACGTGTTCTTGTTGCAAGCCCATGGCCAACGGCGCTGGCGCATCGGCCGCAACAAAGACTTGACCCTGCAACCGGGTGTGCCCTTGAAGATCTTGCAGAACTTCGAGCCCGAAGAAGAGTTTGTGCTCAATCCTGGAGACATGCTGTATTTACCGCCCAAATACGCGCACGATGGCGTGGCTGTGGGTGAGTGCATGACCTGGTCTGTTGGCTTCAGGGCGCCACAAGAAGGCGAGTTGGCCCGCGAGCTTTTGATGGGCTTGGCCGACGAGGCGTTTGAAGGTTTGGGTTCTGCGCTGTACCGAGACCCTAAACAACTGGCAGTGGTCAATCCTGCGGCCATTCCGCCGTCTTTGGCTGGCTTTGCGGGACAAATCATCGACAAAGCGCTTCAAAATCCGCGTTTGTTGGACAGTTTGTTGGGTGAGTACTTGACCGAGCCCAAAGCTCAGGTGTGGTTTGAGAGCACCGCTGTGGCGGCCGATGTGTCAGCTGGTGTGCAGCTCGATCGCCGCACCAAAATGATGTACGACGCTCAGCATGTCTTCATCAATGGCGAGTCTTTCATGGTGGGCGGTAAAGATGCTGCTGTTTTGCGACTTTTGGCCGACGATCGCTGCATTTCGGGTGCTCAAGTCAAAAGATTGAGTCAGGATGCCCATCAGGCACTGATCGATTGGGCTTCAGAGGGTTGGTTGCGAGCACGCTGAAAATGGGCATTTGCCGTTGAACTTCGCCCCTTTTTGGCTTGTCAAGCATAGGCCTGCACAAATTAGGGAAAACGCTATAATCTTCGGCTGGGTACAAAAGAGCTCGAGTGCTTTTGACCTGGTTTGGATGGCATTCCTGTCATCTGAGCAATTTCCGAATTGATTTCTCATTCTCACATTAGGAAAATCAA
>JACDQO010000227.1 GCA_015657605.1 Limnohabitans sp.
CAAACATCAGGCCTACGGCACCGGCCAAGCCCATGGCGAGGTTCTGCCAGATCAACATCGAGAGGTCACTCTCGGTCGGCGACAGCCAACGCACACAGGTCATGGAGGCGGCATAAAAGAGCGATGCCAACACAGCCAACCACGCCCCCCAACCCAATTCGCCATCCAGAGCCTGCGGCCCAACGATCAGACTCACCCCCAAAAAGCCCGCCAACA
The DNA here is from genome assembly GCA_015657605.1 of Limnohabitans sp. Taxonomy (GTDB): domain Bacteria; phylum Pseudomonadota; class Gammaproteobacteria; order Burkholderiales; family Burkholderiaceae_C; genus Limnohabitans_A. The sequence goes on from JACDQO010000227.1 coordinate 217, forward strand.
ACGCGCCCCAACGGTGCACCCCAACACGTTCCTTCAGCAGCGGCACCGACAAGAGTGTCATGAACAGTGGTGCTGCAAAACTGATCGCAATCACCGTGGCCAGCGGCAACAAGCGCAAGCTCTCAAAAAACGCCAGCATCGAACACACGGCAAACAAGCCGCGCACCCCATGAGCCCACGGACGCCGCGTGCGCACGGCCGACCATCCCCCGCTGCGCAGGACCCAAGGCCCCAGCAAAATCAGCACCATCGCCGAGCGCGCTGTGATCAATACCGGAATCGACAATTGCGACACCGCATGCTTGGACAAGGCATCCAAAACCGCCAGCAAAAAAACACCGGCCACCATCAAGCCATGCCTTGCAGCGGGTGATCGGCCCGCTTTGGGGCAACAGATGGTGAATTCATGGGTTCATACGAATGGAAGTGCCTCTAAAAAAACAAAAGCGGACAATGCTTAAGCTAATTGAAGATGAACATGCTGCATTTACAACGTCAGCCGCAAGGTTGCAGTCACCTGCATTGCCCATGAAACCCCATATGCCAAGGCCCTAAAATTGCCCAATGGCCCCTACATTGAACGCCCACGCACACCCTGCCCCTGACCACTCGGTTCTGGAATTTGCAAACCGCCAATGGCGGGTGCGCAGGCCCCGACCCTTTGTGTTGGTGATTGAGGGTGAAGTGGGTCAAGAAGACACCGCCCCCAGTGACTACCTGCACGAGCAACTGCTCTTGCCCGAATGGCGCGAAGCCTTTTACCAACTGGTCGATGCCACGGGCTTGGTGGTGTGTCTGAATGTGCACACACATCACGCCACCTATCGGGACGTGCGCGGACGCTCCAGCAAAGGACGGCTGAGCCAAGGCGAGTACTACCACCACGACGGCTGTTCAGGACCAGTGAAGCCGCGCTTTGTTGAAATCCGTTGCCCGATCCAACCGCAAGCGCGTGGTGTGGCCACCGCCGTGGCACCCCACCACGATGTGGTCAAAGCCATGGTTCAAGTCTTGCCCGCCGAGTTGGCCGCCACACCTGCGCTGGCTGAAATGGACATGCGCTTGGACGCCATCGGCCAAATGGACAGCGCCGCGCTTGACCACTTGCAAGGCATCATCACGCGCACCGTGCGCAAAAAGCTCACTGCCGAAGGCGCACGCAGCTACTTTCGCCAAGTGGATGCTGCCGCCAATGCCTACTTTGAGCCCTGGGCCTTGGGCGAAAGCCGTTTCATCGCCAACGCCAACAGTGGCATCACCATGCAACACCGCCGCGCCTACCAAGCCCCGCACACCGGCGGCGTGGCCAATGGCCATTTGGTCAAGCGTTGGACGAATGAGGAGCTGCTGCTGCCCGGCCAGGTGGTGGACCCCGCCTGGATGGCGGCGCTTTGCAGCGAGGAGGACGGTGACCCGTTGGATGGGCAAGTGGGTGCGGTGTGTGCTCTGGCTGGAAACTTCAAGCCCTCTCACGCACCAACAAGCTCAAAGACCACAAGCCCAACACCGGCCCCAGCGCCAAACCTGTGAGCAACCAACCCAGCGGCACCCCATCGGTCAGTGCCACAAACAACAAGATGCTCAGCGTGCTGATGGCAAAGCCCACGCTGTTTGACAGCGTCAACACACTGCCGACGGCCTGAGCTGGGGCGTTGCGGGCGGTGAGTGTCGAGAACTGGGGCGAATCACCCGCCACGGCAATGCCCCAGACCAACAGCCAAGCGTAGAACACCGCATCGGGTGCATCCAAAAGCCAAGGCGCCAAAAGGCAGCACAGACCACTCAGCGCCAAGAAAAAAGCCGCCACCCGCGCACTGCCCCAGTGCTTGGCCGCATGCCCCCCCAGAACGCAACCCACAGCCCCGCTGCTCATCACCACAAAAGCCATCCAGGACAAGTCCACGCCCGACAAACGGGTGCCCAAAATTAAGGGCAGCAAAACCCACAAGGTGTAGAGCTCCCACATGTGGCCAAAGTAGCCCAAAACCGAACTGCGAAGACGCGGATCGGTCCACATCTTGGCCAGAGCCGGCCATTGCCATGTGC
>JACDQO010000228.1 GCA_015657605.1 Limnohabitans sp.
ATCAAAGCTTGCGCAGCATCTCGATGTGCGCAATCCCCGCATCGTCAAAAACACCCCCATGCGGGGTAAAGCCTGAGCGTTTGTAAAAGACTTCGGCGCTGCATTGGGCGTGCAGGATCACCTCTTTGTCGCCCCGATGCTGCGCCGCGTCCATCAAAGCATGCAGTACGCGGCGGCCCAGGTCGCTGCCGCGCATTTGCTTTTTGACCGCCATGCGGCCGATGCGGGACACACCAGGCGCGTGCTGGATCAAGCGGCCTGTGGCCAGGCACAGACCCATGCGGTTCAGCGCCACGGCGTGCAAGGCGGTGTCGTCTTCGTGGTCCAGCTCCAACTCGACAGGCACTTTTTGTTCATCCACAAACACCTCGTGGCGCAGCGGACTGGCCTGTTTCTGAAAATCGTGCCATGAGCCCAGATGCACCTGCACCATGTCTTCGCCGCGTTCAAAGCCTTCGAGCATGTCGCGCAGCGGGGCCGGGATGGGCTGGCTCTTTTTGGCCACCGGATCGGCATACACATAAACCAGCTCGCTGGTGATCAGCAGCTCATCGCCCCGGAAAATCGCCCCCGCAAACGTCATGGACGAGTTGCCCACTCGGTCGCAGCGCATGCACACCTCCAGAAAATCGTCCATCTCGGCGCTGGCGTGGTACTCGACGCTGGCCTTTTTCACGAACAGATCGCCGCCCAGCTGGTGCATGGTCTCGGCGTACGGCATGGCCAACTGACGCCAGTAATCGGTCACGGCCGTGTCGAAGTACATCAGGTAATGGCCGTTGAAGACGATTTTCTGCATGTCCACTTCGACCCAGCGCACGCGCATGCGGTGAGAAAAACGGAAGTCCTGGCGTTTCATGGGATCAACTTTCAAAAGCGTGTTTCAAGGCCCGGCCCGCATCGGTATGCGCTTGCAAGGCATCAGGGATGGCGCGGCCCATGGTGATGAAGCCATGAATCACACCTTTGTAAATTTCCAGATCGACCGCCACACCCGCCATCCGCAGGGTGTCGGCGTACTGCACACCCTCGTCCACCAGCGGATCGCATTCAGCCAAGCCGATCCAAGCCGGAGCCAGGCCTGTGTGATCGGGCGCATGCATCGGGGCAAAACGCCAGTCGTCGCGCTCGACCTGGTCGATGTAATTGGCAAAAAACCAATCGACCGTGGCCTTGTCGAGCATGAAGCCCTCGGCAAATGTGTGGTGTGAAGCGGTGTCTTGACGGGCGATGCAGCCGGGGTAAAACAGCAGCTGCAGGCGCAGGGAAAGACCAGCATCACGGGCCATCAGGGCGCACACCGCGGCCAAGGTGCCGCCTGCACTGTCGCCGCCCACGGCCAATCTTGTGGTGTCCAGTCCCAAGGTCTGCCCGTTCTGGTGCAGCCAGTTCAGTGCGTCCCAGCTGTCGTGCACTGCCGTTGGAAAGCGGTGCTCGGGTGCCAAGCGGTAGTCCAGAGACACCACCGCGCAATGCCCTTGGCGTGAGAGCTGGCGGCACAGCACGTCGTGGGTGGTGAGGCTGCCCACCGAAAAACCGCCGCCGTGGATGTAAAGCAACACGGGCAAGGCGGTATCGCTTTGGGGCGCATAAAAGCGGGCGGGCATGGCATGGCCGTCGCGTGCTGGGATGGTCAAGTTGTGCACCCGGTCCACATGCGGCGCAGGCTGCAGGTCCAGCATGGGGCCGCCGATGTCGTAAAACTCACGCGCCTGCGTGGGCGTCATGGCGGCCATGGGCAGACGGCCTGCGCGCTGTACCCGCTCAATCAAGCTGCGTGTGGCGGCGTTCAGCAAGGCGCTGGGGTTGGTGTGGTGGCTGCTCATGTGGGTGGATGCAGTGGGGATGGTCGAAGCCAGCAGGCTTTGGCAGGACGGGCAATAGCGAACAAGGGTGACAGCACCGATGTGGCACCAGCGCCTTCCTGCATCAAAATGGGCTTTGATCGTACAACGCCCTGCCCCGCTGTTCTGTCACTTGCGAACCGGGGCGCCAGATTGGAGTTTTCGCATGTCTTTCATCAATTACGTCACCCAGATCCAGATCGACTTTGGCGCTGTCAAGCTGCTGCAGGCCGAGTGCGAGCGTGTGGGCATCCACAAGCCCCTGATCGTGACCGACGCAGGCGTCAAGGCCGCAGGCGTGTTGCAAAAAGCCCTCGACGCCCTGCCCGGCTTGCCCGTCACGGGTGTTTGACCAAACCCCCTCCAACCCGACCGAGTCGGCTGTTCGCGCCGCAGCGGCCATGTACAAGGCCAGCGGCTGCGACGGCCTGATTCGCGGTGGGCGGTGGCTCGGCCATCGACTGCGCCAAGGGCGTGGCGATCGCCGTCAGCCACGAAGGCCCGCTCAAAACCTACGCCACCATCGAGGGCGGCTCGCTCAAGATCACCGACCGTGTGGCGCCCATCATCGCCGTGCCCACCACCAGCGGCACGGGCAGCGAAGTGGCGCGCGGTGCGATTTTGATCCTGGACGACGGCCGCAAAGTGGGCTTTCACAGCTGGTTCATCGTGCCCAAAGCGGCCATTTGCGACCCCGAACTGACCTTCGGCCTGCCGCCCATCCTGACGGCTGCGACCGGCATGGACGCGGTGGCGCACTGCATGGAAACTTTCATGGCCGCGCCCTTCAACCCACCTGCAGACGGCATTGCCTTGGACGGCCTGGCCCGCGGCTGGGCCCACATCGAGCGCGCCACGGTCAATGGACAGGACCGCGAAGCCCGCCTGAACATGATGAGCGCCAGCATGCAAGGCGCCATGGCTTTCCAAAAGGCTTGGGACTGCGTGCACTCGCTCAGCCACAGCCTGGGCGGCGTGAACCCGCGCCTGCACCACGGCACCTTGAACGCCATGTTTTTGCCAGCGGTGGTGAAGTTCAACGCGGCAGGCTGAAAGCGTGCAAAAAGAAAACCGCCTGAACCGAATGGCTCAGGCCATGGGCCTGCAAAGCGGCTCAGACATCCCCGATGCCATCCGCGACATGTGCGCACGCTTGGGCCTGCCCACAGGCTTGGGCGCCATGGGCGTGACCGAAAGCCTGTTTGACGCCGTCATCACCGGCGCGCTGGCCGACCATTGCCACAAGACCAACCCACGCATCGCCTCGGCCGATGAATACCGGGACATGCTCTTGACCAGCTTGTAAAACCTAGAGTTGTCAGACCCGACTGAATCGGGTGGCCAAGATTTCAGCTTCAGAAAGCCTCATGGTTGGGCATTTTGGCCCCTACATGCAACTCGCCCCGTGACTCGGCCAGTTCCACCTGCCGCTGGCGCTCGGCCAGTTTTTCTTTTTGCTCGGGTGTTCGTTGGTCGTGGCAGTAGGCGCAGCTCACGCCCAAGACGTAATGCGGTGATTGCTTGTCTTGCTCGCTCAGCGGCCAGCGGCATGAGCGGCACAGCTCGTGGTGGCCCAAGCCCAGGCCGTGACCCACGCTCACGCGTTCATCAAACACAAAGCAATCACCTTCCCAGGTGCTCTGCTCGGGCGGGATTTCTTCGAGGTACTTGAGGATGCCGCCTTCCAGGTGATAGACCTCTTCAAAACCGCGCATTTTCATGAGCGCGGTGGATTTTTCGCAGCGGATACCGCCCGTGCAGAACATCGCCACTTTGGTCTTTTTGGCGGCCTCGCCTTGCAGGTTTTCTTGCGCGTCGAGCCAGGCGGGCAGTTGCACGAAGTTTTTGAGGTTCGGATTGATCGCGCCCTTGAATGTGCCAATGGCCACCTCGTAGTCGTTGCGCGTGTCGATCACCACCACATCCGGGTCGGCCAGCAAGGCGTTCCAGTCGGCGGGTTTGACGTACTGCCCGACCGTCTTGTTCGGGTCCAGCTCGGGCAAGCGCAAGGTCACGATCTCTTTCTTGAGCTTGACCTTCATGCGGGGTGAAGGGTGGCTTGGGGCTCCAAGACTCCTTGTGCGGCAAGCTGGCCAGGCGCGGATCGGCGCGCAAAAAAGCCAGCACGGCGCGGATGCCTACCTCAGGTCCGGCAATGGTGCCGTTGATGCCTTCTTGCGCCAGCAGCAACGTGCCTTTCACATTGTTGGCTTCGCAGCAGGCCTGCAAAGGGGCTTGCAGGTCGGCAAAGTCGGGCAGATCGACGAATTTGTAGAGGGCGGCGGTGAGAAAAAGGGGATCGGTCAACATGCCATGATTATCCGCTTTGCCATCAGGGTTATGCCGCATAAGTGGTCAAAACCACATCAGCCGCCTCTTGGCGCAAAGGAATCAGCGATTGGTAGGCGGCAGACGCGTGCCAGCCCTGCGCATGGTCCAAAGAAGGGAAACGGATCACCACGATGTCGGGGTGCGGATTGACACC
>JACDQO010000229.1 GCA_015657605.1 Limnohabitans sp.
CACCGCTGCGCCGCTGGCGCCTTTGCCCAGGTTGTCCAAGCGGGCGATCACCACCGCCTGGCGGGCGGCTTCGTTGGTGAACACACGGATCTCCAGCTTGTTCGTGTCGTTCAGGGCCGTGGCGTCCAGCTTCAGGTTGTCGGTGGCAGGCTCTACGCTGACCCAAGCGCCTTCGGAGCGGCTGGCCGCGTAATGCGCGCGCAAAGCTTCGTGCAGATCTGCGCCGGTCGGTTTGCCTGGCAACGTGTCCAAGTGCAGGGGCAGTTGCACCAGCATGCCTTGGCGGAAGTTGCCCACAGCGGGCACAAACAAGGGCCGACTGGTGAGGCCGGTGTAGCGCATGATTTCCGGAATGTGCTTGTGCTGCAAGCCCAGTGCGTAGGCCTCAAACAACGGGGCCTTGCCCGCTTCATAGTCTTCGATCATGGTTCTGCCGCCACCGGAGTAACCACTCACCGAAGGCAGGCAGACCGGAAAGTCTGTGGGGATGAGCCCCGCATCGACCAAAGGCCGCAAAATGGCAATCGCTCCCGTGGCGTAGCAGCCGGGGTTGGCCACCCGCTGCGCTTGGCGCACGGCAGCGGCCTGATCAGCGGCCAATTCTGGAAAGCCGAACACCCAATCAGGGTGGCAACGGTGGGCCGTAGAAGCGTCCACGATGCGTGGCTTGGCACCCGGCAGGCTGTCGACCATGGCGACCGACTCGATCGCGGCATCGTCGTGCAGGCACAGCACCACCAAATCGGCAGCGGCCATCAACTCGCGCTTGGCTTGCGGGTCTTTTCGGCGGGCTGGATCGATGCTCATCACCTGCACTTGAGGCATCAGCGCCAGACGCTCACGGATCTGTAAGCCGGTGGTACCGGCTTCGCCGTCGATGAAAATTTTAGCCATGGGTATTACTTTCACTGGGAATCGAGTTCACAACGTCATGTCAACGTAAGACGCGTGGCTCAGGATTGGTGCATTGCAGCATGATACAGTCGCTGTCTGCAGTGTCCAGCGCACGCTGGCAGGTCTTTCTTGCAAGGTAAGACCGCAGCGGACCGGTCGAAATTACCCACCCCTCTGAGAGAAGACCTCATGAAGATTCACGAGTACCAAGGCAAGGAAATCTTGCGTCAATTCGGTGTGCCCGTTCCCCGCGGCATCCCTGCATTCACGGTTCAAGAGGCGGTCGAAGCCGCTCAAAAACTGGGTGGGCCAGTTTGGGTGGTCAAGGCTCAGATCCACGCCGGTGGCCGTGGCAAGGGCGGCGGCGTCAAAGTGGCCAAAACCATTGACGACGTCAAGCGCATCGCTGGCGAGATCCTGGGCATGCAGCTCAAGACCCACCAGACGGGCCCCGAAGGCCAAAAAGTGCGTCGCCTCTACATCGAAGACGGCGCCGACATCCACAAAGAGTATTACGTGTCCGTGGTCACCGACCGCGCGTCGCAAAAAATTGCTTTCATCGCTTCCAGCGAGGGCGGCATGGACATCGAGGAAGTGGCCCACTCCACCCCCCGAG
>JACDQO010000230.1 GCA_015657605.1 Limnohabitans sp.
GCATGCAGTACAACACCGTGGTGTCCGGCTGCATGAAGCTGCTCAACGCGCTGGAAGACTTGAAACCGGATGGCAGCGCAGGCGACACCGCCGCCCTGTGCGAAGGGGTGTCGATTTTGATGCGCATGCTCTACCCCGCTTGCCCTCACATCACCGACGAAATCTGGCAGCAACTGGGTTTTGCCAAAGCTGCAGGCGAGTTGCTCGACGCGCCTTGGCCCACCGTGGATGAGTCCGCTTTGGAGCGCGATCAGATCGAGCTGATGTTGCAGATCAACGGCAAGCTGCGCGGTTCCATCCTGGTGCCCGCTGCTGCTGACAAAGCGCAGATCGAGGCCGCTGCCTTGGGCCATGAAGCTTTCGTCAAGCAGGCCGCAGGTGCCGCGCCCAAGAAGGTGATTGTGGTGCCGGGCCGCTTGGTCAACATCGTGGTTTGAATCGGCTTGTCCATGACCCCCCCCGCGCCGCCATTTTTTTGCAAGGCTTATGGGCCGTGCCTCTGACTGCAGGACTGTCGGCATGTGGTTTTCAGTTGCGCAGTGTGGGGGATTACCCGTTCAAGACCTTGTACGCCAATTTTTCCATCGGCTCGCCTTTGGGGGTGGAGTTGCGCCGCAATTTGCTGGGCACGGGCCGCATCGAGGTGTGGACCGAGCCTGCGCAAATGCTCAAAGCCGATGCCATTTTGGACATCTTGAGTGAAGAGCGTCAGCAGGTGGTGGTGGGCATCAATGCCTTGGGTCAGGTGCGTGAATTGCAACTGCGTTTGCGTGTCAGGTTTCGCTTGCGCACCCCCGATGGCGTGAATTTGATCGATTCGGTGGAGTTGGCACAGCAGCGAGATTTGAGCTTCACGGAAACGGCCGCTTTGTCCAAAGAAATCGAGCAAGGCTTGATGTACCGTGACATGCAAACCGACATCGTGCAGCAGATCATGCGGCGTTTGGCGATGGTCAAACTGCCGTCCAAACCGGTCGCCGAGCCTGCGCTCAAGCCCTGACCCCCATATGCAACTGGCTCCCTCCCAGCTGTCGGCACAGGTTCAAAAAGGTTTGCGCAGCCTGTATGTGCTGCACGGCGATGAACCCTTGCTGCAGCAAGAAGCGGCCGACACCATCCGTGCAGCGGCCCGGCTTCAAGGTTACACCGAGCGCAGCGTGCACACCGTCTCCGGCGCGCATTTTGACTGGAGCGAGGTCTTGGCTGCAGGCGGGTCGCTCAGCTTGTTTGCCGACAAACAAATCGTGGAAGTGCGCATCCCCTCTGGCAAACCGGGCAAGGAAGGCAGTGTCGCTTTGCAGCAGTTGGCAGCTTCCACCCAAGGCAATGACAGCACGCTCACTTTGGTCAGCTTGCCTCGCCTCGATGCCGCCACCCGCAAAGGGGCTTGGTTTGGCGCCCTTGAGAATTTCGGAGTTTCTGTCCAGATCGATCCGATTGAGCGCAACGCTTTGCCCCAATGGATCGCACAGCGCCTGCAAATGCAGGGTCAAAACGTGGCTGCGGGTGAAGAGGGGCAACGGACCCTGCAGTTTTTTGCAGACCGGGTCGAAGGCAATTTGTTGGCCGCCTTTCAGGAAATTCAAAAACTGGGGCTTCTTTACCCAAGGGGCGACATCAGCCAATCCCAAGTGGAAGCGGCGGTGGTCAATGTGGCCCGTTCGACGTCTTCAAGTTGTCCGAGTCGGTGCTGTCCGGTCAAGTGGCCCGGGTTCAGCGCATGCTCGATGGTTTGCAGGCAGAGGGTGAAGCCGCCGTGTTGGTGCACTACACCATCGCCGAGGACATCCGCGCTTTGAAACGTGTGAAGGACGCCATGGTGGCTGGCAAACCCCTGCCCATGGCCCTGCGCGAACAGCGTGTTTGGGGCCCGCGAGAGCGCTTGTTTGAGCGCGTATTGCCCCGCATGACCGAGGCGCGTTTGACGGGCTTGCTGTTGGCAGCCCACCAGGTCGATGGGATCGTCAAAGGCTTGAAAGTGGCCGATTGGCCCACCGATCCATGGCAAGCTTTGCAGCGCTTGGCCCTGCGTTTTTCGCGTTTTTGCATGGTGCGTTGAGTACCACGCGCATCTGCGAAAATGTGCCCATGACCGAATTGAACACCGCTTCACACATGCAGGCCTTGGGCCAGCAAGCCAAAAAAGCGTCGGCTCTGATGGCCAAGGCCTCCGCAGCCACCAAGAACGCGGCTTTGCGCCGTTTGGCCGCATTGCTCCGCGAGAACACCGATGCCCTGCAAATGGACAACGCCAAAGACCTGGACCGCGCTCGCGCTGCCGGTTTGGCCGAACCCATGGTGGACCGCCTGAAACTCACCCCCAAGGTGCTCGAGACCTGTGCCCAAGGCTGCGAGCAATTGGCCGCCATGCCCGATGTGATCGGCGAGATCATCGGCATGAAGCAGGTGCCCAGCGGCATCCGCGTGGGCCAGATGCGGGTGCCGATTGGCGTGTTCGGCATGATTTTCGAAAGCCGCCCCAACGTGACCATCGAAGCGGCCAGCCTGTCCATCAAGAGCGGCAACGCCTGCATCTTGCGTGGCGGCTCCGAGGCCATCGAGTCGAACAAAGCGCTGGCCCAGCTGGTGCAGCGAGCCCTGACCGACAGCGGCCTGCCCGTCGAAGCGGTGCAACTGGTGCAAACCACCGACCGTGCTGCGGTGGGCCAGCTCATCACCATGCCGCAATTTGTGGATGTGGTCATTCCGCGTGGCGGCAAGGGCCTGATCGAGCGCATCAGCGCCGAGGCCAAGGTGCCCGTCATCAAGCACTTGGATGGCAACTGCCACACCTATGTGGACGATCCGTGCGACATCGACATGGCCGTGAAGGTGGCTGACAACGCCAAAACCCACAAATACAGCCCCTGCAATGCCAGCGAGAGCTTGTTGGTGGCGCGGGGCGTGGCAGCTGATTTTTTGCCCAAAATCGGCGCCATTTACGCCGCCAAAGGCGTGGAGATGCGTTGCTGCCCAGCATCCAAAGCCATTTTGAGCCTGGTGAAGGGGGCCCGTTTGGCAGATGCCACTGAGCAAGATTGGTTCGAGGAATACCTCGCGCCCATCATCAGCATCAAGGTGGTCGCAGGGCTGGACGAAGCCATTGCCCACATCAACCACTACAGCAGCCACCACACCGATGCCATCCTGACCCGCGACCACATGCACGCCCAGCGCTTTTTGCGCGAGGTCGACTCGGCCAGCGTCATGGTCAACGCCAGCACCCGCTTTGCCGATGGTTTTGAATACGGGCTGGGTGCCGAGATCGGCATCAGCACCGATAAGTTCCACGCCCGTGGCCCGGTGGGCATCGAAGGCCTGACCTCACTCAAGTACGTGGTGCTGGGCGAAGGCGAAGTGCGTGTCTGATGCTTGCAAAGCCAGACTTTGGCCTCATATGAATGTTTGTTTTTGTTAACCAAGCCCCTTAAAGGTCGCCCATGGTCCCCCACCTCGTCACCGCCTTGACTGGCCCTATCAATGAGCTGGAACAGCGCATCCTCGATTCCATGCCGGCCATCGAGCGCTGGTTTCGCTTGGAGTGGATGGAGCACACGCCGCCGTTTTACACCTCGGTGGACATCCGAAACGCCGGTTTCAAGCTGGCCCCGGTGGACACCAACCTCTACCCCGGCGGCTGGAACAACCTGACGCCCGAAATGCTCCCGTTGGCGGTGCAGGCGGCGCAAGCGGCCATCGAGAAGATCTGCCCCGAGGCCAAAAACCTCTTGATCATTCCGGAAAACCACACCCGCAACACCTTTTACTTGGCCAACGTGGTGCAGCTGCAGCGCATCTTCCACATGGCGGGCCTGAACGTGCGTCTGGGCTCGATCAACCCCGAGATCAAGGAAAGCACCACCATCGAGCTGCCCAACGGCGAAAGCGTGACCCTTGAGCCGGTGGTGCGCAGCCAACACCGTCTGGGCCTGAAAGACTTTGACCCCTGCACCATCTTGCTCAACAACGACTTGTCGGCGGGTGCGCCGGGCATTTTGGAAGAGCTGCACGAGCAGTTCTTGCTGCCACCTTTGCACGCAGGCTGGAGTGTGCGCCGTAAGACCAAGCACTTCCAAAGCTACGAAGAAGTGGCCAAGCGCTTTGGCAAGCTGCTGGGCATCGATCCTTGGCTGATCAACCCGATGTTCAGCCAGTGTGGCGATGTGAACTTTGCCGAAGGCACCGGCATGGACTGTCTGCGCAGCAATGTCGATGCACTTTTGACCAAAATCAAGCGCAAATACAAGGAATACGGCATCAACGAAAAGCCTTTTGTGGTCGTTCAAGGCCGA
>JACDQO010000026.1 GCA_015657605.1 Limnohabitans sp.
GCCACCAAGCCATCATCGAGCGTTTCGGCCGCTACCCCCACCGCAACGCCATCTTGGGCCGCGAGTCCACGCCCGAGGAGCTGGCGTTTTTGAATGAGCCTGGGTCGGGGTTTTGAGCAACAAAGCGGCGTTCATTTATTAGCAAATGTGCTAACATCCTTTTCCAATGAACTGGTCCATCACCTACTTCAATGACAAAGTCCGGCGCGAGGTGATGTCCATGCCCGCTGGCATCGTTGCAGACTATGTGCGCCTCACAGATGCAATGGCCGTTCACGGTGCGGACCTTCGCATGCCCCACTCCAAAGCGATGGGCAACGGTCTGTTTGAATTGCGCCCCAAGGGGCCAGAAGGTATTGGTCGGGTGTTTTATTGCACGCAGGTGGGCAGATCCATCGTGGTGCTGCACTCGTTCGTGAAAAAGACACAAGAGACCCCGGACGCTGAGCTTAGGCTGGCCCGTAAACGACTGAAGGATGTGCAACATGGCTGAAACTGGCTACAAACCCGTGCCGCACGACGCGGCTTTTCGCAAAGCTCTGCTGGCCAAGCCCGGCGTGCAAAAAGCGTTTGACGAACTGGAGGAGGAATACACCGCTTTGCATGCCATGCTGGAAGCACGTCAAGCCGCAGGCCTGACGCAAGCCGAAGTGGCCACTCGCATGGGCACCACGGTTTCTGCGGTGTCGCGCTTGGAGGCGTCTTTGCGTAGCGAAAAGCATTCGCCCTCTTTTGCCACATTACGCAAATACGCTCAGGCTTGCGGCAAGAAGCTGGTTATTCAAATGGTTTGAGCCCCCCATGCAGTCCCCACACATCACCACCCTAGAAGCCCTGCGCGAGCTGTACGGCCCGGCCCGTGAGCGCGCGCTCAAAAAAGAAATCCCGGCGCTGGACGCGCATGCCACGCGCTTCGTGGGTCTGTCGCCATTTGTGGTGCTGGCCAGCAGCGACGCGGATGGGCACATGGACGCTTCGCCGCGCGGGGGTGAGCCGGGTTTTGTCAAGGTGCCCGACGCGTACACCTTGCTGCTGCCCGATGCACCGGGCAACAACCGGCTTGACACGCTGGAGAACATCATCGCCACCGGGCGGCTGGGCTTGTTGTTCATGGTGCCGGGTTTTGACGAGACCTTGCGCGTCAATGGCCGCGCTGTGTTGTCCACCGATCCGGCCGATCTGGCGCTGTGCGCCGATGCGCGGCGCGCGCCCGTTGTGGTGATTCGCGTGACGGTGGAGTCTGTGTATTTGCACTGCGCCAAGGCCTTCATGCGCTCGCAACTGTGGGACGCATCTCGCCAAGTCGACCGCGCGCAGATGCCCAACATGACCGAGATGCTGCGCGACCAAATCAAAGCCTTCAAAGGTGAAGAGATCGAAGCCGAAACCCACGCCCAGCTGATGGAGCGCTACCGGCAAACGCTCTAAGGCCCGCCCGGCGGCGGCACATCGTGCCCCAACATCCGTTGCCCCAGCCATGTCAAACCTGCCCCCACATCCATGCGGCGGCTTTGCTGCTGCGCCACGGGATGGGTCTGGACTGCTTGCAGCGGTGGGCCAATGTCAAAAGAAAACACATAGGCGGGCTCTTGGCCCATGCGCAAGTCGTGATCACCAAGCGCCCCTTGGCATCAGCCACCTTGTAAAACCCATCGGTGAACCGCGCCAGCCGCTGTAACTGAGGGTGGTCGGCGTTTTGCGCGGCCAATGCGCCACCGCGCTCGTGGGCCACAAAACGGAGGGCCCGGCCACCGTCCATCAGCGCGTAAAAACCTTCATGAAAACGCTCGCCATCGATTGCCACCACCCGCCAGACCAAGGTGGTCAAGGGCGCGGGTGTGACCAAGAGTTGCTGGCTGGGCAAGCCTTGGGCCTGCAAGGATTGGCGGGCGTGTTGCGTCACGCCCCATTGCGCCAGCGCACTCCACGCCAAATAAACAGTGCTGAAAGCCAGGGCCCAGCCATTGATGGCCAAGGCCCGCCCCACGGTTTTGACGCGCAACGCCGCGATTACTCCCGCCAGCAAGGGCAGTGAATACACCGGGTCGATGATGAACATGCTGCCCAGCCCATAGGCCTCGTCGGTGAAAGGCTGGAACACTTGCGTGCCGTAAATCGTCATCAAGTCCAGCAAGGGGTGCGTGACCAACGCCAGCCACAGCGCCCACCACCAACGGCCATACAAACGGGCTTGGTTGTGGATGCGGCTCACCACCCAGGCCATAGGGAACGCAAAGAGCGTGAGCAGCAGCAAGGCATGGCTTTCCGCGCGGTGGCGGATCATGTTCAAGATCGGGTCGCCGTGGTCCAGCAGCACATCCAGATCGGGCAGCAAACCCGCCACACCACCCCAAAGCGCTGACTTCCACAACGCGGTGCGCCGCCCCATGACGGCTACGCCAATCGAGGCGCCCAAAAGAACTTGTGTGACGGAATCCATGGATATTTTTGGAAATTTGACGCAGGTCAACACGATAGCGGTTTTGACAAGGCCTGCAGCCCAGCAGGTCGATGCGCGCCAGCATCGCCAAAAGTTTGATGCACATCAGACACATAGGCGCAGGGGAGGCCTACAAGGGAAGGTTCCACACCATAGGAGACAAAAATGAAACAAGATATCCATGTCAACGCCGCCCCCTTGTTGGGCCCCGTGCCCAGCACTTTGCTGATCTCGCTGGTGGCCCGTGCGCGGGGGTCTTCCCTTTACCCGTGGCTGGACCCTGGCGACACGCAGGCCCAGCAGATGCTGCAAAACATGGGGGACCAAGCCTTGGCCGTTTTACAAGACCACCCTTCGGTGCTGAACGTGTTGTGGCGCACCCAGCTGATCAAACAAATTGGTGCCGCATTTTTTACCCACTACCCACAAGCGCATGGCGTCAACCTGGGGGCCGGCCTGTCGGATTATTTTCAGTGGCTCAACAACGGCCAAAACCACTGGCTGGATGTGGACCTGGAGGATGTGGTGATCCTGCGCCATGCGCTGCTGCCATGGCATTCCGAGGCGGCCCACGATGGCAGCGTGGACCTGACCCAGCCCGGCTGGTGGCAGCAATTGCCGTTGAACGATGACGACAAACACAAGCCCTTGCTGCTGGTGTGCGAGGGAGTGCTGATGTACCTGACCCCCACACAAGTCAAGGCTGTGATTCGCGAGATTGGTGACAACGCACCCGAAGGCTCCGAGCTGGTCTGCGACTTCATGACCCCGCTGGGCATCGGGCATGCCGACCTGGCCCCCAGCGTGGCGAGCACAGGGGCCGAGTTTTTGTGGGGTGCGCACAATGCCCTGGAAGTGGCCCGCTTGCACCCCCGGCTGGAGCTGCTGTCGCAGCACACAGTGGCCGAAGCCTATGGCTGGGCGTCTTGCTGGACAGAAATGTGCATGACCCCGTGGACAGGTGGCCCCATGTATGGCGTGGCCCACCTGCAACTGAGCGAGCCCTGAACGGCGATGCCCCCAATGCACGAACGCCCTCGGCTTGGCGGGATAATGCGCGCTGTTTGATTGTTTGTTTCTTTTAGATCTCCAGCCATGTCTTCAACCGCCGCCCTTTCTGCCGCTCCCGTTAACCTGCCTGCCGCAATGGTCTGGAC
>JACDQO010000231.1 GCA_015657605.1 Limnohabitans sp.
ATCGGCTTTTTGCTGTAAATGCCTTGTGGTGGCCAGGCCACTGAATACAACAGCATCATGCCCTGCTCAGCCAGCTTCTTTTCCAGCAATGGCTTTTGGGCCCTGTACAGCTTCATGGACTCGTCGTAGCTGTCGGCCAAAAAGGGCAGACCATCGGCGCCAAAGGGTTGCCACTCGTTCTGGAAGTTGACCAGCAAGATCTCGCCCAGTTGGGCTTGGCCGCCTTGCACTGCACGCTTGATTTCGGGCGCCTTGAACAGCGAGGCGTTGGCGTGCACCGTGATTTTGAGTTTGCCCGCTGTGGCCTTGTCCACATCGGCTGCGAACTGGATCATGTTGACCGAGTGGAAATTGGTGGCTGGGTAAGCGGCGGGCAGGTCCCATTTGGTTTGGGCCGACACGAAGCCGGAAACAGCGAGCAGGCCAGCCAGCAGGCTGAGGTGAAGGGCGCGACGTTGCATGAGAACTCCTGTGAAAGATGGGAATGAACGGTTCACTGGGCAGTGCAAGCAAGGTGCCCGCTTCACGCGCGCATCGGGTGCATCTGTCAGATGTTCACTGTAGGCACCCTGATGACAATTCGTGCTCGGTGTTTTCCCTTAATGTCAACAAATTGTTGGCAAATTGTTGGTATCGGACATAGACTTTCTCATCTTTTTCAACGTGATGGAATCCATGCCACGCAAAAATTCCCTCAGCTTGTCGGCGCCCTCCGCGCCCCTTGTCACCAGCCCCATCGTGTCTTCGGCCCACCTGGTCTCGCCCGACAGCGCCGAGATGAGCGAGTTCGAGTTCGGTCTGATCGTGGCGGGCAACGCATTTCACCGCTGGATCATCCACTGCATGGCCGCAGCCGGGCTGAAGGATTTGACGCCACTCGATGTGCTGGTGCTCCACCATGTGACGCACCGGGCCCGTGACAAGCGTTTGGCCGACATCTGCTTCATCATGAACATCGAAGACACCCATTTGGTGAATTACGCCCTGAAAAAGCTGCAAGGCCTTGGCGTGGTGGTGTCACAAAAAAACGGCAAAGATGTGACCTATGCAGCAACCGACGAAGGGCGTGCTTATGTGCAGCGCTACCGCGAGATCCGTGAGAGCTGCCTGATTGACGCCCTCAAAGCCGACGATGGCCTGAACCGCGACATTGGTGAGTTGGCCCGGTTGCTGCGTGTGCTTTCGGGCATGTACGACCAGGCTGCGCGTGCGGCGGCCTCTTTGTGAACTTGATTTTTTGAATTCTGATGGTTGAGCAACTTATGACCGAATCCCACACCACACCTGCTGGTCCAAGCCGTTGGCAATTCTGGATCGACCGGGGCGGCACCTTCACCGATGTGGTGGGCAAGCGCCCCGATGGCAGCTTGGTGACGCATAAGTTGCTCTCTGAAAACCCTGAGCAATACCGCGACGCGGCGGTGGCGGGCATCCGGCACTTGCTGGGCCTCAAAGCTGGCGAGCCGGTGACGCCCGAACGGGTGGAGTGCGTGAAGATGGGCACCACGTGGCCACCAATGCACTGCTGGAGCGCAAGGGCGAGAAGACCTTGCTGGTGATCACACAGGGCTTTGGTGATGCGCTGCGCATTGCGTATCAAAACCGCCCGCGTTTGTTTGACCGCCAGATTGTGTTGCCCGAGTTGCTCTATAGCGCCGTGGTCGAGGCCCAAGAGCGCGTGACGGTGGATGGAGAAATTTTGCAGCCTTTGGATGAGGCGCATTTGCGCACCCAATTGATGCATTGGCATGCCCAAGGCGTGCGCTCGGTGGCCATCGTGTTCATGCACGGCTGGCGGCACACGGCGCATGAGCTGGCTGCGGCGCGCCTGGCGCGTGAGGTGGGTTTTACGCAGGTCAGTACTTCGCACCAGACCAGCCCGATGATGAAGCTGGTCAGCCGGGGCGACACCACGGTGGTCGATGCCTATTTGTCGCCCATCTTGCGCCGCTATGTGGACCAGGTGGCCAGCGAGATGCCGGGCGTGAAACTGATGTTCATGCAGTCTTCGGGTGGACTCACAGACGCGCAGGTGTTTGCGGGTAAGGACGCGATTTTGAGCGGCCCAGCGGGAGGCATTGTGGGCATGGCCCGCACAGCGCAGTTGGCGGGTCACGACAAGGTGATTGGTTTTGACATGGGCGGCACGTCCACCGATGTGTCGCATTTTGCTGGGCAGTTCGAACGCGAGTTTGAAACCCAGGTGGCTGGGGTGCGCATGCGCGCGCCGATGATGAGCA
>JACDQO010000232.1 GCA_015657605.1 Limnohabitans sp.
CGCCTGTCGATGGAAAAGGTGGAAGACGCGCCGTTCAGCCCGCTGGACCGCATTGGCCAGCTGACCATGCGCAACCTCGACATCACCGACACCCGCGCCAAACTGGGCATCTACGCCCACACCGGTTTGTTGTCGGTGGGCGAAGGCCCGCACATCTACAAGCTCGATGGCAACGGCAAGAAGTGATTGATTGCTGCTCCTATTAAAAACGGCCTTCGGGCCGTTTTTTGTTGTCTGCCTTTTTGTTCTGGTGTTTTTCGCCTTGGTGAGCGAAGCGAGTTATGAGGCCGACCGCGTAGGCTCCAACCCGGTGCGGCAAACCACCGCAAACGCCCAAAATCAAATCACCACCGGCTCAGGCTCTAGACGAATCCCAAACCGCTCGTACACGCTGGTCTGAATGGCTTTGGCCAGCGTCATCACCTCACCGCCCGTGCAGGGGTTCTCTCGCCCACCCCGGTTGACCAGCACCAGCGCCTGTTTTTCGTAGACCCCGGCATGACCCACTGTCTTGCCTTTCCAGCCGCAGGCGTCGATCAGCCAACCCGCCGCCAGTTTGATGCTGCCGTCGGGCATGGGGTAATGCACCAGCTTGGGCTCGCGGGCGATGATGTCGGCACACTGCTCGGGCGTCACACTGGGGTTCTTGAAGAAACTGCCCGCGTTGCCGATCACCGCTGGGTCGGGCAACTTGGCGCGGCGAATGGCCACGATCCAGTCGAAAATCTGCCGGGCATCGGGGCTGTGGATGCCGGTCTCGGCCATCTTGCGCTCCAGGTCCAGGTAACCCAGCTCGGGCTTCCAGCGTTTGGGCAGCGCAAAGCGCACCCGCAAAATCACGGCCCGCCCCGCCAGGCCCAAACCGTCGGGACCGCCCGAGGCGTGTTTGAACACCGAATCGCGGTAGCTGAAACCGCACTGCGCAGCATTCAGGCTGAACAACTCGCCCGTCAGCAGGTCCATGGCATCCAGCGAGTCAAAGCGGTCTTGCAACTCCACCCCATAAGCGCCGATGTTTTGCACGGGCGATGCGCCCACGGTGCCGGGGATCAGCGCCATGTTTTCCAGACCCGGGTAACCGTGGTCCAAAGTCCAGCCCACCAGCGCATGCCAGTCAAGGCCTGCACCCGCCTCGATCACCCAGTGTTTGTCCGTCTCACCCGCCAAACGCATGCCCGGCACTTCGATCTTGAGCACCAGTGCTTTGACGTCACCGGTGAGGACAATGTTGCTGCCCCCGCCCAAGACCTGCCTTGGCAAAGTGGCCAATTGAGGGTCGGCCAACACGGCCAACAGGTCAGCCTCAGAGCGCACGCGCACCAAAGCCTGGGCCTTGGCGGCGATGCCGAAGGTGTTGTAAGGCTGCAGAGGGACATTTTTCTCAAGGAACATGGGAGAATTGTCGCATCCTCAACCTTTGACTTTTACCACCATGCCCTCGTTTGATACCGTTTGCGAACCCAATATGGTCGAAGTGCGCAACGCCGTTGATACCTCTGCCAAAGAAATCGGCACGCGCTTTGACTTCAAAGGCACTTCGGCCAACATCGAACTCAAGGACAAGGAGATCACGATGTTTGGCGATGCCGAGTTTCAACTCACGCAAGTCGAAGACATCCTGCGCAACAAACTGACCAAGCGCAACGTGGACGTGCGATTTCTGGACATCGGCAAGGTCGAAAAAATCGGCGGCGACAAGGTCAAGCAAGTGATCAAGGTGAAGAATGGCATCGAGACGGAAGATGCCAAAAAGATCACCCGCCTCATCAAGGACAGCAAGATCAAGGTGCAAGCGTCCATTCAAGGTGACGCTGTGCGCGTCACGGGCACCAAGCGCGACGATTTGCAGGCCGCCATGGCCATGCTGCGCAAAGACATGCCTGACTTGCCCCTGTCTTTCGACAACTTCAGGGATTGAGCGCTTGGGGGATTAACTCTCCCGCAGTCTCTGACGCCAAATGCCTCAAGCTTTGACGGCCGCCGTCACCACCACCTCGATCAGATAAGCCGGATTGGCCAAAGCGGCTTGCACCGTGGCCCGAGGCGGTGCGCTGCCAGCCACCACCCAGGCGTCCCACACCTCGTTCATGGCGGCGATGTCGGTGATGTCCTTCAGGTAAATCTGGGTGCGCAAGATGCGGGTTTTGTCGCTGCCCGCCTCGGCCAATCGCAGCGCGATTTGCTGCAAGACATCGGCCGTTTGACTGCGGATGTCGGTGGCCTCGCACTCGGGCACCATGCCTGCCAGATAAACCACACCATTGAAAACAGCCGCCTCGCTGTAACGCGCGGCCACATGCAAACGCTGAATGTCTTGGCTCATGTTTTCTTCTTTCCCAGTTGGGACTCGGTTCCTGCCATCAAGCGGTGGATGTTTTCTCGGTGCCGCCAGACCAACAAAATAGCCATGGCGGCCAGGCTCAAGACCTCGGACGCAGACGCTTGCCAAGCCACCCCCTCGCCGAAGAGGTAAAAAGCTGGTGCAAACACGGCAGCCACCATCGAGGCCAGGGAAACGTAGCGGGAGAAGAACAACACAATGGCAAAGCTGAACACCACCGCCAGTGCCAAGCTGCTGTTGACGCCCACCACCACACCCACCGCCGTGGCCACGCCTTTGCCACCGACGAAGCCAAAAAACACCGGGTACAGGTGACCCAAGAACGCGGCCAGGCCCGCCAGGGCCGCAACGTCTGGGCCAAGACCGTGTTCAGGCCCCAAGGTCAGCACCAGCGCCACCGGCAACCAACCCTTGAAAGCGTCCAACAGCAAAGTCAGGATGGCCGCTTTTTTGCTGCCCGAGCGCAGCACATTGGTGGCGCCCGGTTTTGCTGCCGTAGCTGCGCGGA
>JACDQO010000233.1 GCA_015657605.1 Limnohabitans sp.
GTTGGCTTTCGAGGAAGCTTGTGCGCCGATTTTGACCGCCTCAACCGCGGTGTCGATGGTGGCATGGCCGCTCATCATGATCACGGGCATGGTCAACAAACCCGATGCGGACCACTCTTTGAGCAAGCTGACGCCATCGGTGTCGGGCATCCAGATGTCGAGCAGAACCAAGTCGGGCCGCATGTTTTGACGGGCCTCGCGAGCCTGGGCGGCGTTTTCGGCAAGCTCGACCTGGTGCCCTTCGTCAAAGAGGATCTCAGAGAGCAGGTCGCGAATGCCCAGCTCGTCGTCCACCACCAAAATGTTTGCCATATGCCTGTTTGTCTCTGTTCATGAAGTGGGCTGATTGAGCCCCTGTGCTTCTTGCACAACTGCGAATGATAGCGAGACTTGCGCACCTTTGATGTCGCCCTCTTCCAGCAGGTTGCCGATCTCGATCCGAGCAGCGTGTTCGTCGGCAATTTTCTTCACCACCGCCAATCCTAAGCCCGTGCCTTTGGTCTTGGTCGTCACATAGGGCTCAAAGGCTCTTTGGAGAATGTGAGGCGCAAAACCCGGGCCCGTATCGGTCACGGTCAATCGCACACGCTGCCGTGCGGGGCGCCATTCGGTGCGAAGCTGCACACGGGCTTGCGACACCGCCTCGCCGCGTGCTTCGCAGGCGTCTTGCGCGTTTTGCAGCAGGTTGTGGATGACCTGCCGCAGTTGCTGTTCGTCGCCCATGATGGCGGGGCAGGCCGGGTCGAGATCGGCCAGCACGGGGGGCCGTGGCGAGGTGTCCAGGGGCTCGCTGGCGTACAAGGCCATGACATCGGTGATCAGCTCGTTGAGCTGCAGAGGTTTGAGTTCAGCCGAAGGCAGCCTTGCATAGTCACGGAATTCGTTGACCAAGCGTTTCATTGCGTCCACTTGGTCCACGATGGTCTTGACCGATTTGGCCAGTACCATGGCGTCTGGTGCGTCGAGCTTGCCCGTCAAGCGGCGCTCCAAGCGCTCGGCCGACAGCTGAATGGGGGTGAGCGGGTTTTTGATCTCATGGGCCAGCCGCCGGGCCACCTCGCCCCAGGCCTGCGCTCGCTCGGCAGAGACGATCTCAGAAATGTCGTCGAAGACCAACAAGCGCATGCCATCTGGCAAGACGGCACCCCGCGCCAGCAAGTTCACGCCGGTTTGGTTCAAGCCTTGACCAGCGGCATGGATTTCAAATGATTTTGCCAATGGTCCAATTCATGCGCCCCGGTATCGGCGCCCAAGGCCGTGAACTGCTCGGCAACCCCTTGGGCAAAGTCCAGCAATCCAGGCAAACTCAAGATGCTTTGCTGCTCATGCGCGGCCACGGGCACGCGCAAGATGCGGGTGGCCCCCGGGTTGGCAGACTGAATTCGCCCTTGCGCATCGAGCACCATGACACCCGCTGTCAGGTTGTCCAAAATGGTTTGCAGATTGCTTCTGGCTTGGTCAAGCTGATTCAGGCTGAGCTCCACATGGCCACGCGCATCGGCCAGTTGTTGGGTCATGTCGGCGAATGAGCGTGTCAAGCCACCCAACTCGTCTTGCCTTGCAGCCAACTTGGGTCGCAGGTCACCTGCGGCCACTTGGCGCATACCGTGTGCCAGCAGCAGCAAGGGTCTGGCCAGCTGGTTGCCCAACAACACCGCCAGCAAAATGGCCCCCAAAACAGCCATGAACAAACTCAAAGTGAGGGTGCCGATGTACATGCGCCGCAAGCCTTCTCGGGCCAACGCCCGCTCTTGGTATTCGCGGTAAGCGGCCTGCACTTCGAGGGCGTTGTTGACCAGTGTGGGGGGCAAGTCTTGCACAACTTGCAACAGGCGCCGGTCTTCATCGAGTGCCAGGCTCCACTGCGGAATCAACACCAGCACTTTGATCCGGCCTTGGTTAGCCCCCGAGGCGGATTCGTCCAAGCCCTCAAACCAGGCCAAGGTGTTGTTCTTGCGCGCTTCCCTGAATTGGAGCGGGGTGGGCCGTTCGGGTCGCATCTGAAATTGCGCCTGTCCGGCACTGGCCACCACGCGCCCAGCTGCGGTCCAGATGGTCACGTCAGCAGCGCCGATTTGTGAACGGATTTTTTCGGCCGCCAAACCGGGATTCACATCACCTGTCTCTGCCAAGTTGGCGGCGGCGGCTCTGGCTTGTTTGGCGAGGTCTTCGCTCAAAGTGTCTAACGTGGCGCGGCCCAGGTTCAATCCAGCCACCAGTGCGGCCTCGACCTTGACGTCGAACCAGCTCTCGATGGAGCGCGAGACAAATTGGTAAGACACGACATAAATGAGCACGCCCGGCACCACGCCCACCAAAGCAAAGATGCCCGCCAACTTGACCAACAAGCGGGCGCCAAACTGGCCTTGGCGCAGCCGCAGCCACAGGCGAACCGCGCCCCACAAGA
The DNA here is from genome assembly GCA_015657605.1 of Limnohabitans sp. Classification (GTDB taxonomy): domain Bacteria; phylum Pseudomonadota; class Gammaproteobacteria; order Burkholderiales; family Burkholderiaceae_C; genus Limnohabitans_A. The sequence goes on from JACDQO010000233.1 coordinate 2,408, forward strand.
TGGTGATCAAAAGGCCGCCTGCTACCACCGCATTGGTGATGACCAGCCATTCGTAGTTTTGGTTGAAGTTTTCACTCTGGTCGGTGGCTTGTGTCATCAACACCAACAAACCCAAACCAATCAAAACCGAACTGAGCGCGCCCACCAGCAACAACCAACGGCTGGCCCCTTTGGGCAAACTGGTGAACTTTTGGCGATAGGCTTGGGCCCAAGGCATGTCAGCGCACCATGTCCGTGGCTCAAGCGGAGTGTTCGACTGACTTGACAATTCCAATCGGTCTGGCCCCTGCAGCGATTTGAAAGGGTCGGGGCAGTTGGGAGACATCCAGCTTGAAGTTGTAGCGCACGCGTTGCCGGGCATCGGGACTGAGGCTTTGCAGGTCGACCAGCTTCCAGGCCGACTGCCTGCGGATGACCCTCAGGGCCTCACTCAAGGTTTCAAAGTGTTGCGAGATGCTGCCCGCCAGACCTGTGCCCGAAATCGGCTCGCTGGACACATTCAGGCGCCAGCGCCGGGTCAAAGGTTGAAAAGCAAGCCGGTAGTAGCGGTGCGCGTAGCTGACTTGGGCGTCGGTCCAGTACCAACGGTCTCGCAAAATTTCGGCTTCGGCCACAAAATGCAGCGCCAGTCCTTTGGCCAAAGCATCTTCAAGGACGGGGCCCAGCTCCAAAGACAGCTGCGCGTTGAGCACCAGGCTGCCGTTGTCGCGCAGCACTTTGAGTTCGGTCAGCTCAATGCTGGCGTTTTGCGCCCAAGCCCCAGACACCGACAGCAACCCGACGCACAACAGCCGCACAAGGCTGTGCAACAGTTCAAGCCCGGTCTTTCTCCAGCAGCGCGTAATAAAACCCATCGTGTTCACCCAGTGCATTGTCCATGACCGGAAGACCTGTGGGCGCGTGACCCGGTATCAAATGCCCTGGAGAGGGGAGCAATTGGGCATTGGTGTTGCGCTGAAGAAACGCTTGCACGGTTTCATGCCCCTCAGAATGGAACACCGAGCAGGTGCAGTACAGCAGTCGACCCCCCGGGGCCAAAAGAGGCCATAGGGCTTGGAGCAGTTGCGCCTGTATTTGCCCCAGTTGGGCGCTGTCGGTGGGGCGACGCAGCCAACGCACGTCCGGGTGCCTGCGCACGATGCCCGACGCGGTGCACGGCGCGTCCAGCAAGATGGCGTCAAAGCTTTCACCATCCCACCAGTTGGCGGGCTGGGCCGCATCGGCAGCGCGAACCTCGGCCTGAACCCCTAGGCGCTGCAAATTTTGGTCGATCCGCTGGCAACGGCTGGCATCTACGTCCAGTGCCAGCACACGGGCTTGGGGGTAACAGGCCAACAGGTGTCCGGTTTTGCCACCCGGCGCGGCGCAGGCGTCCAGGATGCGCCAGGGCTTGTCGGCCTCGCGGCCTTGCAACAGCAAGGGCGCGGCCACTTGCGCTGCGGCGTCTTGCACCGACACATGCCCTTCGGCAAAGCCGGGCAACTGGTGCACAGGCACCGCTTTGTCCAATTGCAAACCCGTGGCCCCCACGGCTTTGGCCGTCAAACCCAGGGCCAGCAACTGGGCCTGGTATTGCGCCACGCTGTGGTGGCGTGGATCAACGCGCAAGCTCATGGGTGGGGGCAGCTGCGCCATCTGGAGCAGGCTTTGCCATTGCGCCGGGTATTCGGCTTGCAGTCGCTCGATCCACCACAAGGGGTGATTCCAAACGGCCTGCGGGTTGGCATCGGTCTGGGCCACCAGGGCTTCGCGTTCGCGCATGAAGCGCCGCAAACACGCGTTGATGAACCCGCTTTGGGCTTGGGTTGTTCTTTGCTGGCGGGCGGCTTCCACGGCTTGGTTGACCAGGGTGTGCACCGGGTAAGGTGCATCAGCATCTTGCCAGCACAGCGCCAGGGCGGTGCACAGCAAGGCATCAGCGGCCGGAGGTGGGGCTTTGCTGGCCAATTGTTCGCGCAGGGCGATGGCCCGACCCAATTGCCGCATGACTTGAAAGGCCAAGGCTTGAACGCCAGGTCTCAAGTCCTTGGGCACGGCCTCGATTTGAGTCGTCAATGAACGCCCAGCGCGCACCGCCTGCACCACCACCCCCCGTTTGTTGCAACAGTTGCCACAAGGGGGGCCGATTGGTTGGCGCCCGAGGGGGTTGAGAAGTGCTTGAAGGCCTTGAAGGGCTGGGTGGACGTGGCGGTTGGGTCATGGGTTGGGCCGTGAATGCCTATTTGGAAATGAAACAGCCCCTGACCACATGGCGGTACAGGGGCTGCTCAAGGGTCACCGGGGGACCGGTGACTGGCTTGCTTAGGCGGCTTCGCCGGCGTCGGTGACGGTGTCTTCGGTCGACTCACCCGCCAAGTCCGCAGCTTCCGCATCGGCAATGGCTTTGCGCTCGGCATCGTCCATCGCGTCTTTCACGGCGCGGGCCTTGTGATAGGCCAAACCTGTACCGGCAGGGATCAAGCGACCCACGATCACGTTTTCCTTCAAGCCGCGCAACTCGTCGCGCTTGCCCATGATGGCCGCTTCGGTCAACACACGGGTCGTTTCCTGGAAGGAAGCGGCCGAGATGAACGAGTCGGTCGACAAAGAGGCCTTGGTGATGCCCAGCAACAAGTTGCTGAAGGTCGCAGGGATCTTGCCCTCGCGCTGCAAGGCTTCGTTGGTGTTGAGGATTTCGGAGCGCTCCACCTGCTCACCGGCGATGTAAGTGGACTCGCCCACGTTCTCGACCACCACGCGACGCAGCATCTGACGAACAATCACTTCAATGTGCTTGTCGTTGATCTTCACGCCTTGCAAGCGGTACACGTCCTGGACTTCGTCCACGATGTAACGGGCCAGCTCTTCCATGCCCAACAGGCGCAGGATGTCTTGTGGGTCGGCAGGACCGTCCACAATGCTCTCGCCCTTGTTGACCACTTGGCCTTCGTGCACCAGGATGTTCTTTTCCTTGGGGATCAGTTCATCCCAGACCTTGCCTTCTGGATCGGTGATCTGCAAGCGGACTTTGCCTTTGGTCTCTTTACCGAACGACACGGTACCAGTCATCTCGGCCAGCATGCCCTTGTCTTTGGGTGTGCGGGCTTCGAACAGTTCGGCCACACGTGGCAAACCGCCGGTGATGTCTCGGGTCTTTTGACCTTCGACCGGGATACGGGCCAGCACTTCGCCAGGGCCCACGTCCATGCCGTCGCGCACCTGGATCAGCGAGCCGATCTGGAAGCCAATCGTCACCGAATGGTCGGTGCCGGGGATCTTGACTTCTTTGCCAGAGGCGTCGATCAACTTGACCTGAGGGCGGATGACCTTGGCAGCACCACGGCGCTTGGGGTCGATGACCACCAAGGTGGACAGGCCTGTGACCTCGTCCATTTGTTTGGCCACGGTGAGGCCTTCTTCGACGTTTTCGAATTGAACCTTACCGGCGAACTCGGTGATGATGGGGCGTGTCAACGGATCCCAGTTGGCCAAGATGACGCCGGCCTTGATGGCTTGGTCGGGCTTGATGGCCAAGATGGCGCCGTACGGCACTTTGTGACGCTCACGCTCACGACCAGCATCGGAGATGATGATTTCACCGGAGCGGGAAATCACCACCAACTCGCCTTTGGTGTTGGTCACGTAACGCATGGTGGCATTGAAGCCCACCGTGCCGTTGGACTTGGCTTCCACGCTGGAGGCCACCGCCGCGCGCGAAGCCGCACCACCGATGTGGAAGGTACGCATGGTCAACTGCGTGCCAGGCTCACCGATCGACTGGGCGGCAATGATGCCCACCGCTTCGCCGGTGTTGATCAGGCCACCACGGCCCAAGTCGCGGCCGTAGCAGCTGGCGCACAAACCAAAACGTGTCTCGCAGGTCAGTGCGGTGCGGACTTTGACTTCGTCCACACCGACCAATTCCAACTCGTCCAGCATGTCTTCGTCCAGCATGACACCGGTCTTGACCATGACGGCGCGTGTTTCGGGGTGCAACACGTCTTCGACGACCACACGGCCCAAAGCGCGGTCACGCAGGGACTCGATCACTTCACCGCCTTCAACGATGGCGCGCATCAGGGAACCGTTGCGGGTTCCGCAGTCTTGCTCGGTCACGACCAAGTCTTGCACCACGTCGCACAAACGGCGGGTCAGGTAACCCGAGTTGGCGGTCTTCAAAGCCGTGTCGGCCAAGCCTTTACGCGCACCGTGGGTCGAGATGAAGTACTGCAACACGTTGAGGCCTTCACGGAAGTTCGCCGTGATGGGGGTCTCAATGATGGAGCCGTCGGGCTTGGCCATCAGGCCACGCATGCCGGCCAGCTGGCGGATCTGCGCTGCAGAACCGCGGGCACCGGAGTCGGCCATCATGTAAATCGAGTTGAA
>JACDQO010000234.1 GCA_015657605.1 Limnohabitans sp.
AAGGCATGCCAAAGTGGATGGCCCGGTTGGACAGGCCCCGTGCAGGCAAACTTGATGTAGTCGGTGCGCAGCACTCGAGCATCTCGGCCCGCACCAAACGCATGATCAGCGTGAGCTGAAAAATCGCCAATGTGACGGCGGGCAGCACGATGTGGTGCCAGCCCTTGGCGGTCATCAGCCCGCTGGACCACCCACCCATTTGCACCACCTCGCCCCGGCCAAAGCTGGGGAACCAGCCGAGCATGACCGCGAACACCAAGATCAACAAAATGCCGATCAAAAAGGTGGGCAGCGACACCCCGAGCAGCGACACCGTCATCAGGAGTTGACTGGCCCAGGTGCCCGGCGCAAGGCCGCATAGACGCCCATGGGGATGCCAATGAGCAAAGCCAACGAGGCGGCCACCAAAGCCAACTCTAGGGTCGCGGGCAGACGCTCGGCGATGAGGCGCGAGACCTTGGCGCCTTGGCGCAGGCTCAGACCAAACTCGCCTTGCACCGCGTTGACCAAGAAGTGGCCAAACTGCACAAAGAAAGGTTGGTCCAGACCCAAAGCGCTGCGCATCTCGTCGATTTGCTCTTTGGTCGCGTCCTGACCCAGCAAGAACACCACCGGATCGCCCACATACTGGAACAACAAAAACGCGATGAAGGCCACCGTGACCATGACGACCACGGCTTGGATCAGCCGCTGCAAGATGAAAGCGAGCATCAGTTGACCTTGATCAGCGTCCAATCCAGACGGTTGTCAGGGCGGTGCACCACTTCCACGTTTTTCTTCATGGCCCAAGGTATGACTTGGTTGTGCAGCGGAATGTGCGACACCGTGTCGTTGGACAACTGCAGACCTTCGGTCAGCAAACGGTTGCGCACGGGCAGATCGGTCTCGGTCTTGGCGCGGTCCACCACGTAGTCCATGCGGGCATTGCTGTAACGGCCTACGTTGTAGTTGCCGTCACCGCCCGTGCCCACGCTGCGTGTGAGCGACTGCAGGCTGTAGAGCGCATCAAAGGTGGGCACGCCCCAGCCCAGCATGTAGATGCTGGCTTCGTAGCGCTGGATCATGGGGAAGTAAGTCACCAGAGGCAAGGTGCGCAGCTTGGCACGCACGCCCACTTTGGCCCACATGGCGGTGATGGCCTGGCAGATCTCTTCGTCGTTGATGTAACGGTTGTTGGGGCAGGCAAAGTCCACCTCGAAGCCGTTGGGATAACCGGCTTCGGTCAGCAGCTTTTTGGAAGCGTCCAGTGAATAAGGGAAACGGGTGTTCACACCCTGTGTCCAGCCATTGACCTGAGGTGCCACCAAGGCGCCTGTGTTTTGCGACAGGCCACGCATGGTGACGCGGTGGATGGTGTCGATGTCGATGGCTTGGTACAAGGCTTTGCGCACCTTGACGTCCTTGAGTGGGTTTTTGCCCTTGACGTTGGAGCCCGGCAATTCTTCGCGGTGCTGGTCCATGCCCAAGAAGATGGTGCGGTTTTCGATGCCGTCCACCACCTTCAGGTTGGCGTTGTTGCGCATGCGGCCCAAGTCTTGTGGGCTGGGGTCCAAGATGAAGTCAATTTCACCCGAGAGCAAAGCTGCGGCGCGGGTGGCTTCGTTCTTGATGGGGGTGTAGATGATTTCGGTCACGTTCGTCGGCACACTGGCCCAGCCCCACCACAGCGGGTTTTTAACCAAAACCAGCTTTTGGTCAGGCTGCCATTCTTTGACCATGAAAGGACCGCTGCCCATGGCGTTGCGGTGGGCAAAGTTCTCTTCCTTGGAGCGGATGTCCTTGGGCTCCATGGATTTGTTCTTCTCGGCCCAAGCCCGGCTCATGATGCGCAGCTCGGTCATCTGGTTGATCAGCACCGGGTTGGGGCCGCTCAGCATGACGTCGACCGTGTGGGCATCGACCTTGACCACACGGCTGATGCCTTGGGCGTAGATGTTGAAGTTGGAGGTTTTGGCGCGAGCGCGTTCCAGAGAAAAGACCACGTCATCGGCCGTCAAATCGGTGCCGTCGCTGAACTTGACGCCTTTGCGCAGGTTAAAGCGGTGCTGTGTGGGCGTGACTTCGCGCCAGGATGTGGCCAAGCGCGGCTCGATCTTGAAGGTTTTGCTGTTGTAGTAAAGCAGCGAGTCAAAAATGGCGGCGTGCACCCCGTTACCCAAGGCGTTGTTTTGCGAATGGATGTCCAAAGTGGGGATGTCGCTGGCGCTGGTCCATTTGAAGGGCTTGGCCTGAACCATGCCGGCAGAGGCCAAACCGGCCATGACCAAAGAAGTGGCCAGGACACCAGACAGCCATTGGGGGGGCGCTATTTTCTTCATGCAATCACCTCGGTTGTTACAGTTGTGCAAATGATAATTTTGCGTCATTTATGTCTGTTACAGACAGAGGGATTTCCCCCAAAGTGCCTGTCGCGCACTGGACTGGTGCATTCAGTCGAGGTGCACTTTGCCGTACCAAGCCCGTGTGGTGCTGCGGGTGTTGTCGGTGTCGGTCATCAGGCCCACCCCCAGCAGGGCGCCGGGGGCTTCGCCAAAGGCTTTTTCAAAGTCATCGCGGATATTACGCGAGTAACTCAACCAGGTACCCACACGCCCGGGGCCTGATTCGACGGCCAGTTTGCGGATGCGGTCGGTACGGGGGTTGACGATCACCGACTCTGGCGGGCACTGGTTGCACCACACATACATCAAGGTGGCATAGGGCATAGGCTCGCCCGTCAGGCTGTGGGTGAGTTCGCTCAACATCGCGTTTTTGGCACTGAAGCGCTGGCGGTCACCCTCGAACACCAAAATCAGGCGCACGGGCGAGTCCTCGGTTTCGCGCTGCACCATGTCGGCCCCGGCAATGAGGCGCTCCACCCGCCAGTCAAACGACAAACGGCCCAACTGTTCTGGCGCGATGCGCAAACGCTGGCGCAGCATGCTGGCCGATGACGCGGCCTGCGCCTGCAGGGCGTAGCCTTGGGGCTGCCGCTCTAACCTGTAGGCGGTACGCAGCTTGCCGGGCAAGACCACCTTGTCCCATTGCGCGGTATCTTTGGCGCTGAAATGCAAGGGCAGTTGTTGCAAAAGCACGGGGCTTGGGGGGCTTGCGGAGCTTTCGGCCTGTGGGCTTTGGGGCACCACCGAACAAGCCACCAGGGCCCAACACCAAGCCAACACCCACAAGCACCTGACGAACGTGGTCAAAGGCGTTGCCAAGGGTTTCAGCGAATGGTGAGCCGCTGTGAGGCCATTTATCATGAGGTTTTATAACTGACGAAAGTGACAAGATGTTAAATCGCCGCCGCCTCCTGCAAACTGCCCTTTTGTCCGCAGGGGCATTGAACACCGCTTGGGCCCAAAGCAGTTTCCCCAGCAAACCGCTGCGCATTGTGGTGCCCTTTGGGGCGGGTGGCGTGGCCGACTTGACAGTGCGGGCCGTGGCCCAACAGCTTTCGGTCAACCTGGGTCAACCGGTGGTGATCGACAACCGCCCCGGCGCAGGCGGCATCGTGGCGGCCGAGCAGGTGGCGCGTGCCGAGCCCGATGGCCACACCTTGTTGCTCATGTCCAACGGCACGGCTGTGAGTGCCGGCTTGTTCAAGGCCTTGCCGTTCAACCCCCGCACCGACTTTGCGCCCGTGTCTTTGCTCGGCCTGTTTGACATCGCCATCGTGGTGCCCGATTCTTCGCCGCACAAGACCTTGGCCGACTTGGTCAGCTTTGGCCGCGCCAACCCGGGCAAGCTCAACATGGGCACCATCAACATTGGCAGCACCCAGCACTTGGCGGGCGAGCTGTTTCGCTCGCAGGCCAACCTGATTGCGCAGATCATTCCCTACAACGGCACACCTGCTGTCATCAATGCCTTGCGCGGTGGTCAGGTCGATGTGGCGGTCGAAATTTTGGGCCCGCTCAAACCTCAGATCAATGCCAAAGCCGTGCGCTTGCTGGGTGTGATGGGCGCCAAGCGCCCGAAAGACCTGCCACAAACCCCGGTGGTGCGCGAGTTGCCAGGCCTGAGCGACTTCAATGTGTCGTCCTGGAACGCCTTGGCCGCACCCGGCAAGACGCCCCCAGCGGTGGTCAGCCGCCTGAACGCCGAACTGGTCAAGGTGCTGGCTGCGCCCGACATGGTGCAGCGCCTGGCCGGCTTCAACGTGCAAGCCCAGTCCAGCACACCCGCTCAACTGGCCCAGTTGCTCGATGCCGACATCAAACGCTGGACCGACGTGATCCAAAAGGCAGGCATACCGCAACAGTGATGCGGTGATGCGCCTGCTGCATGGGCTTTCAAGCCCCTGCAGCAGGTTTGACGGTTTTTCAGCGCGGGGCGATGCGGCTGGCCAGAGGGCGAGGCGTGTAGGCGGTGTCAAAACGGCACTCAGCCGCTTGCGCGGGTCGCAAGGCTGCACAGCGCGCGGCGATGCCTGCTGGTGTGGGCTTGGTGCCCTGGTTCACCCATGCCAAGAGCGCCTCAAACAGCGGCGGGTAAATCGGATCACCCAGATAACTGTGCTCTGAGGAGTTCACATAGGTTTGTACCAATCGCGCACCGTTGCCAGAAGCTTCCATGCGTTGGCGCAGGGTGTCGCTGCCCTCCACAAAGACGGTGGAATCGCCAATGCCGTGGGTGGTCAAGACCGGTACTTTGAAGCGGCCTTGGTGGTTCACGTCGGCTTCAAACTTGGCGCTGGCCTTGGCGTCGGCCTTGAATCGAAGCACTTCGGCATTCAGGGCTGCATCGTTGGCAGAGCCGCTGTATTTGACCGTGTCATTGCCAAAGGGGCTGGCTCCGCCGCTTTTTTCAACCACATCGCGAAGGGTGAAAGTGCCCCAGTTGAGGTGGCCCACGATCGAGTTTTCAGGGATTTTCAGCACATCCACGATGGTTTTGATTTTTTGAGCTTCCACAGGTGTGCGTTGTGCTGCTGGTTTGCGCACACCCAAACAATCGTTCGCCCGCGTAGCCAACTCGGCAGCCGTCAATTTGCTGTCGGCGGGCAAGCCCAAAGACAAGGGGTACTGCGGCTCATCGGGCCGCGGATGGTTTCTGCACAGGTGCTGGTAAATGGCGCGCAAGTCCAAGCGGAAATCGTAGGTGGTGGGCCCGGCCACCACACCGCTGGTCAGCAAAATACCTTCCCAAGATTTGGGGTAAAGCTCGGCCGCACGGGTGGCCACCATGGCCCCCCACGACTGCCCGTGCAACAAAGTGCGTTGGGGCTTGGCGACATGGTCCACAAAAATGCGCCGCACACGCTCGGTGTCTTCGGCCGCCGTGGTGACGGCAAAACCACCTTGTCTGAACACCGAACCGGCCCAAGCATGGCCTTCGGTCAAGGTGATGGCCCAGCGCTTGATGTCTTCATCCGCCCGTGACGCTTTGGGTTCACCCAGTGCAGGGCCGCCATGGGCGTGCACCACCAGCACACCGCTCCATTTGGCGGGCGTGGCGATCAAATAATGCGAGCCCGCCGAATCTTGTCCGCGCAAACACTGGGTGCCCGCAGGTACCCCCTCTGGGCAGGCCACCTTGGCCGGTGGAGCTTCTTTGGGCAAGCTGACGCAGCCCGCCAAGAACATCAGGCCTGCGATGGACAAGCCAAATTGAATGGCGGTGTGTCGGGGGCGATCAGCGAGACTGTTTTTGTGCATGATGAAATCCTGAGAAAGGTTCAATTTATCAGCCGTCACTTGAGGCAACACCCGTGTTATCCCTTGTGAATGGCATGCTGAAGTCGCTGCAGAGACAGTTTAAAGCGTAAAAAACCCACCGCGTTGCACGGTGGGTTTTTGATTTTCAAATCTCAACTGGCTTGAG
>JACDQO010000235.1 GCA_015657605.1 Limnohabitans sp.
CCCGCCGCCGCTGCGGCGCTCATCCAGTCCGGCTTCAAAGTTTTGCCCTACACCACCGACGATCTGGTCTTGTGCCAACGCTTGGTCGACGTCGGCTGCCAAGCCGTGATGCCTTGGGCGGCCCCCATTGGCACCGGCAAAGGCCCCATCAACCCGCATGCCCTGCGCACCCTGCGCGACCGCCTGATGTGCCGATGATCGTGGACGCGGGCTTGGGCTTGCCCTCGCACGCCTGCCAGGTCATGGAATGGGGCTACGACGGCGTGCTGCTCAACACCGCCGTGGCCTTGGCGCAAGACCCGGTGCGCATGGCTCAGGCTTTTGCCAACGCCGTAGTGGCAGGCCGCACCGCCTTTTTGTCGGGCGCCATGCAAGCCCAAGACAATGCCCAGCCCAGCACCCCGGTGCTCGGTACCCCTTTTTGGCACCAGGCATGAACACACCCAAGGCCACCACCACCGAGGGCATTGCACGGGCCTTGGCCCAAACACACGCCGGCATGCTCGCAGGCGAGCCCCGTACCGATGACCTGAGCACCCAAGACCGCGCGGCCGGCTGGGACGTGGAACACGCTGGGGTCCTGCAAGCGTGCCGCCGGCTCAGCTTTTTGGAACATGACGCCCAATGCGTGGCGCAAGCCTGGCGCCGGCAAAGTCAGCGCACCGGGCAGTTTTCAATCAGCCATTGGCCCACCGACCCGCAAGACTTTGGCCTCTCGACAGGCCCCAGAAACCCAGCCTTTGCAGCCTGCCCACGCCGTCTTGGCCTGTATGCGGTGTTGCCCGATGCACAGTGGGTGGGCCGCATGGCACAAGCCGGGGTCCAGACGCTTCAGTTGCGCTTCAAATCCGAAGACCCTGACGCCATCCGCCAACAAGTCAGGCTGGCGGTTCAAGCCGTGCGCGGCACCGACAGCTTGCTGTTCATCAACGATCACTGGCAAATCGCCATCGAAGAAGGCGCCTACGGCGTGCACCTGGGTCAAGAGGACATGCAAGACGCACCCTTGGAACAGCTGCGACTGGCAGGTTTGCGGCTGGGCCTGAGCACCCACGGCTATGCAGAAATGCTGCGCGCCGATGCCGCCAGCCCCAGCTATTTGGCGCTGGGTGCGATTTTCCCGACCACCCTCAAACGCATGGCCACAGCGCCCCAAGGCCTGTCGCGCCTGAACGCCTACGCCGCACTGATGCGCCACCACCCTCTGGTGGCCATTGGCGGCATCGACGAAGAGCGCATACCGTCTGTCATGCAAAGCGGTGTGGGCTCTATTGCCGTGGTGCGCGCCATCACCGGTGCCAGCCATCCTGAACAGACGGCCAAGGGTTTGAAACACCTGATCGAAAATTTGCAAAAAACTGAGCCACCCTCTCAAAACGCCCCAAAATCCATCCTATAATCCAAAGCTGTTCCTCAATAGCTCAGTCGGTAGAGCGCCGGACTGTTAATCCGTAGGTCCCTGGTTCGAGCCCAGGTGGGGCCCAAGAACAGAAAGCCTTGTTCGACGA
>JACDQO010000236.1 GCA_015657605.1 Limnohabitans sp.
CCGCCCGCTGTAGACCACCAGGCCATAGAGCGTGGCGCGTTCCAGCGCCACGACTTCGGCCGACTTCTTTTCCCAATGCGGGTCGAGCACTTGCTTCTTGAGCAAATGCGCGCCGACTTGCTCCAGCCACTGCGGCTCGATGGCGGCAATGCCTCGGCCAAACAGGCGCGTGGTTTCGACCAGTTCGGCCACCACGATCCAGCGGCCCGGCTTTTTGCTCAGGTGTGCGCCGGGGTGTTTGTGGAACTTGATGCCGCGTGCGCCCAGATAGGCTTCTTCGTCTTCGAGTTTGTAGCCCACGTTGCCGAGCAGACCCGACAACATGGACAGATGCAGTTGCTCATAGCTCGCAGGCTGCGTGTTGATGCGCCACTTGTGCTCGGTCACCACGGTGAGCAGCTGGGTGTGCGTGTCGCGCCACTCGCGCACACGCCGGATGTTGATGAAGTTCTGGCGCAGCAGCTGTTCGTATTGGCGGTTGCTGAGTTTGTGCTGCGGTGCTTCTTGCGCTGGGGCATTTAATTGGGATCTGACCCCAATTGATTTAGATGGGCCGCCTCGGGCGTCATGAATCCATTTCCACAGTTTCAAATAACCCGTGAACTCGCTCTTGTCGTCGTCAAATTTGGCGTGCTGTTGGTCGGCTTGGGCTTGTGCGTCCATGGGGCGGTCGCGCACGTCTTGCACGCTCATGGCGCTGGCAATCACCAGCACTTCGTCGAGTGCATTGCGGCCACGCGCTTCCAAAATCATGCGGCCCACACGGGGGTCCAGCGGCAAGCGGGCAAGTTCTTGGCCAATCGGCGTGAGTTCGTTGTCGTCGTCTACTGCGCCCAGCTCGGCCAACAGCTGGTAGCCGTCGGTGATGGCGCGTTTGGACGGCGCTTCGATGAACGGGAAGTCTTCCACCACGCCCAGGTAGCAGGCTCTTCATGCGCAAGATCACGCCCGCCAAGGACGACCGCAAGATTTCCGGATCGGTGAAGCGCGGGCGGCCCGCAAAGTCTTTGTCGTCGTAAAGACGAATGCAGATGCCGTTGGCCACACGGCCGCAGCGGCCCGCACGCTGGTTGGCCGCGGCTTGGCTGATGGGCTCGACCATCAGTTGCTCGACCTTGCTGCGCAGGCTGTAGCGCTTGACCCGCGCCGTGCCGGCGTCGATGACATAGCGGATGCCAGGCACGGTGAGTGACGTTTCGGCCACATTGGTGGCCAGCACGATGCGGCGACCATTGGACGCTTCAAAAATCTGGTCTTGCTCGGCCTGCGACAGGCGGGCAAATAGGGGCAGCACTTCGGCGCCTCGCGTGAGCGGCTGGTGCGCGAGTGTTTGCGCAGGTGGTCGGCAGCTTCGCGGATTTCGCGCTCGCCGGGCAAAAAGATCAGAATGTCGCCCCCTGCCCCGCCTTGCCACAGTTCGTCCACGCCGTCGGCCATGGCCTCGTTCAGGCCATAGTCACGCGACTCTTCAAACGGGCGGTAACGCTGTTCCACCGGGAAAGTGCGGCCCGAGACCATGATGACCGGGGCCGGGCCGTTGCGCGACGCAAAGTGTTTGGCAAAGCGGTCGGCGTCGATGGTGGCCGAGGTGACGACGATTTTGAGGTCCGGGCGGCGCGGCAAGATCTGGCGCAGGTAACCCAGCAAGAAGTCGATGTTCAGGCTGCGTTCGTGCGCCTCGTCGATGATGATGGTGTCGTAGGCCTGCAGCAGCGGATCGGTTTGCGTTTCGGCCAACAAGATGCCGTCGGTCATGAGCTTGACGGACGCGTTCTTGCTCAAACGGTCCTGAAACCGCACCTTGAAACCCACCACCTCGCCCAGCGGAGTCTTCAGCTCCTCCGCAATGCGCTTGGCCACCGAGCTGGCCGCAATGCGCCGGGGCTGGGTGTGGCCGATCATCCGCGCCCGTTCGCCCGGCTTGGCATTCAGCTTGCCGCGCCCCAGCATCAGCGCGATTTTGGGCAGCTGCGTGGTCTTGCCCGAGCCGGTTTCGCCGCACACGATGATGACCTGGTGCTGGTCCATGGCGGCCATGATTTCGTCACGGCGGGCCGAGACGGGCAGGCCTTCGGGGAAGTCGATTTGGAAGGGGGGTGGGGTTTGCAGACTCGGTCACGGGCTGGATTATCCCACGACACGTGTTCACGTGCTACACTGGTTTACGTGAACTTTCAACGTAGAGGTTTTGGATGACCAACCTGACCATTTCTCTCGACG
>JACDQO010000237.1 GCA_015657605.1 Limnohabitans sp.
CCCACATTGCCGTCGATGCGCGAGGCCAGCACGGGCGTGCCGCTGCACATCGCCTCCATCAGCACATGCGCGCCGCCTTCCATGCGGCTGCAGTGCACCAGCAGGTGCGCGCGCTGGATGCGCTGCAGGGTGTGGGCATGCGGCATCGCCCCCAGCCAGCGGTAGTGCGGGCACTGCGCCTGCGTGGCCTCAGCTGCGTGGCCCAGCGCTGGTCGAGTGGTGCGCCAATGTGGTCGATCAACACGCCCGCGTCTGGCGGCAACAGGCGCGCTGCGGCCATCAGGCTCAGGGGGTCTTTTTCTTCACGCAAATGACCCACCATGACCACCCGCAAATGGCGCGAGGTTTTGGGCAGGGTCTGGCGCGTGCCGGTTGACTGAAAGATCACGCGCGCTTTGGCTTGGTGTTCGCTGGGCAGGCTTTGCACGCCCAAGCCTTGCAAGACCACCAGCGAATGCGCCAGGTCCAACGAGCGCTGCGCTTGCGGGTCGTGCGCGATGTCGCGGTACAGGTCGGTGCCGGTCAGCACCACGCCCAAGCCGCGCTGGCCATGCCGCGCGTGCCAGGCCTGAATCGAGTCGGCCGAGCGGCGGGCGTGCAGGGCCAGCATCACAGCATCGCCATCGGCCTGTGCATCAGGCCACTGCCGCACGATGCGCGCGCGGTGCGGCTGCAGCAAGCGCTGCCAGCGGCGCGCGGTTTGCCAGTTGCCGTTGTTCGCGTCGGCCAAGGCGGGGCTGACGATGGCGATGCGCAGGGGATTCATAACCAGTTTATAGCCGAGCACTCTGAAACGCAGTCAAGAGCAGTGGCTTTGGGCAAAACTCCGCTTTTTGTGTTCAATTTCCCCTTTTTAATTCGGATAAATCTGAGTGTTTTCTTTTGTCGTTCCGTTTTTTGTAGAATATCGACCTCGATTGCGATTCTTTTACATCCAGGACCATTTCATGATTCGCTCTAGGCGCGCACCGCTGCCACTGCACAGGCATTCTTTGAACACCATGGTGTGTTTGGCCATCTCTGTGTTCGTTTGTACAGGGGCCATCCCGGCTTTGGCCTCCACCCCCACGAGCACGGCCAGCGCAGCGCAGACCCCAGGCCCCAACCGTGCGGCCGAGCTGCAAGAATTTGACACGGCCAGTTTGGAGGCCCTGGTTCTGCAGTTCAACCCCTTGCTGCGGGCCACCAGCCAGTCCGTCGAAGCCGCTCGGGCATCGGTCACCTCGGCGGGTGCTTTGCTCAACCCGCGCATCGACTTGTCGCGCGGGCCTTGGCAACAGTTGGGCTCGGGCTCTGCTTCGAGCCAAAGCTGGACCTTCACTCAGCCCATCGAAAACCCCCAGTTGCGCCGGGCGCGCATTGACACT
Organism: Limnohabitans sp.; assembly: GCA_015657605.1. GTDB lineage: Bacteria > Pseudomonadota > Gammaproteobacteria > Burkholderiales > Burkholderiaceae_C > Limnohabitans_A. The sequence goes on from JACDQO010000237.1 coordinate 1,368, forward strand.
GCCCAAGCCGGTGTTTCCAGCGCTGAGCAACAAAGGGCCAATGTTCGCAACGACCTGTTGGCGCAGTTGCGCATGCGTATCCATGAGGCCTTGCTGCACCAAGGCGAAGCCGAAGCGGCTGCAGAGTCATTGGTGCTGCTGGAGCAAGTCCAGCAACGCGTGCGCGTTCGGGTCAGCAGTGGTGAGGCGCCGCGCTATGAGCTGATCAAAGCCGACTCCGAAGTCATCAATGCCCGCGAGCGCCAGCAAACCGCCGCCTTGCGTGCAGACAACACCTTGCTTGAAATCAACCGATTGGCTGCAGGCCAGTTGCAGCGCGCTGGAAGCTCAAGCCGCCCACGCCCAGCGAAAGAGCGCTCACTCAAAGTCTGGAGCAATTGCAAGCCAGTGCCAGCCAGTTCAACCCCGAGTTGAGGATCCTGCAGCACGAGTTGGACCGCGCCAAGTCCCGATTGGCGGCCGTGCGCGCCAGTGTGGTGCCTTCGGTGGACCTGCGTTACTCGCAAATGTCAGATCCCCAAGTGCGCCAGTCGCAGTGGGGCATCGGCGTGCAGATCCCCCTTTTAGACCAGCGCACAGGCCCGATCGCCGAAGCGGTGGCCGAGCTTGAAAGAGCGCGCACCCGTTATGAGGGCCGACAAGCCGAGATGACCCAACAAATCCTGTTGGCTTGGCGGTCTCTTGAAATGTCCCGCCTGCGGGTGGAGGCCTTGAGCCAAGGCGTTGTTCGTGAGGCCGAGTCGGCCTTGCGTGTGGCCGAAGCTGCCTACCGTTTTGGCGAGCGGGGTATTTTGGATGTGCTGGACGCCCAACGTGTTTTGCGCAGCGTGCGCGCCGACCTGTTGCAGGCCCGTTACCAGATGCAAGTCGCCCGCATCACCCTTGTTCAACTCAGTGGCCGCTACGCCGCCGATTCCAACCCCTCCGTGAAATGATTTCTATGCCATTCCATGTCAAACCTCTTGTGGGCACGCGTGTTTTTTTGCTGTCCACTGTCTTGAGCGCCTTTGTTTTGACCGGCTGCGGCAAGCCCTCTGCGCCAGTGGCTGCCGAGGCGGCCAAACCCGCTGGCGATCCCTTGCAAATAAAGGTCGAGCCTTCCATGGCCAGCCGGTTTGTGGTGGGCGAAGTGCGCATGAGCAACCTGGTTCCGATCCAAGAAGTGCCTGGCCGAATCGAGGCCAATGAGCGCCAAGTGACCCGCATTGGCGCTTCAGTCACCGGCCGCGTGACCGAGTTATTGGTCGAGGTGGGTGACCGCATCAAAGCGGGTCAACCCCTCGCGCGGATTGCCAGCCCTGAGTTGACGCAGGCCCAGATGGCCTTTTTGCGCGCCCACTCCAATGCTGGATTGGCCGAGCGCGCTGTCGACCGTGCGCGCCAACTCTTTCAGGCCGATGTGATCGGTGCGGCCGAGTTGCAGCGGCGTGAGTCCGAGTTGTCGGTGGCCCGCGCCGAAATGCGTGCCTTGAGCGACCAGCTCAAGCTGCTGGGCATCTCAGGTGCCCCATTGGAAGCCCTGCGCGACCAAGGTGCTTTGCAATCCCATGCGCCCATCTTGGCCACCCAGTCTGGTGTTTTGCTGGAGCGAAAAATCAGCAATGGCCAGGTGGTTCAGCCGGGTGAGCACCTCTTCACCGTGGCCGATTTGGGCAACGTCTGGGTGAGCGGCGCTTTGCCCGAGCAAACCGCCCGTTCTGTGCGAATCGGTCAACAGGTGGACATCGAAGTACCGGCCTTGGGCAACCGCCAGTTGTCCGGAAGAATCATCTACGTGGGTGATGCGGTGTCACCCGAGACACGCACGGTGCCGTTTCGCACCCAAGTTGACAACCTCAACCGTGACCTGAAACCCCAAATGCTGGCCACCATGAGCATCCGGGGCGAGGCCACCAGCGAATTGGTGGTCCCCAACGACGCGGTCATCCGCGAAAGTGACCGTGACCATGTGTACCTGAAAGTCGCAGAGGGCACATACCGCTTCACCCCGGTCGAATTGGCACCCGCACAGCACGACTTGCGTCCCGTGATCCGTGGCATCAAGTTGGGCGATCTGGTGGTGGTCGAGGGGGCTTTCCATTTGCACAACGAGCGCAAGCGCGCTGAACTTCAGTAACAAGGAACAACCCCATGCTGAAGTCTTTGATCCGTGCCGCCCTCACCCAGCGTTTGCTGGTGTTGGTGGTGGCGCTTGTGCTGCTCGGTTTTGGTGGGCGCGCGCCATGCGCCTGTCTGTGGACGCATTTCCCGATGTGACCAACGTGCAAGTTCAGGTGGCCACCGAGGTGCCGGGCCGTTCACCCGAAGAGGTGGAGCGCTTTGTCACCATGCCACTCGAAGTGGCCATGACCGGTTTGCCGGGCCTGACCGAAATGCGCGCGCTCAACCGTGCGGGTTTGTCACTGGTCACACTGGTGTTCACCGACAAAACCGATGTGTACTTTGCGCGCCAACTGGTGATGGAGCGTTTGCTCGAAGTCACCCCGCGCATGCCCGAGGGGGTGGTCCCGGTTCTGGGGCCTGTCTCGACCGGCTTGGGCGAGGTCTACCAATACACCTTGGTCCATCCGGACGATGGCCAGCGCAAACTCTCCGACAACGAACTGATGGAGCGCCGCGTCATCCAAGACTGGGTGCTGCGCCCCATGCTGCGTTCCATACCGGGTGTGGCCGAGATCAACTCGATGGGTGGCCTGGAGCGCCAATTCCAGGTGCTGGTCAACCCAGACCGTTTGCGCCATTACCGTTTGTCGCTGCGAGAAGTGCTCGAATCGATTGAGCGCAACAACGCCAACTCGGGGGGGCGGTCTGCTGCGATCGTCGGCCGAGCAGTACCTGATCCGCGGCGTGGGTTTGATCCAAACCGCCGACGACATCGGCAACATCATCTTGAAAGAATCGGGCGACGTGCCTGTGTTCGTGCGCGATGTGACGCAAGTTCAAGTGGGGGCTGCCGTGCGGCAAGGCGCCATCGTTCGAAATGGCGAGACCGAAGCGGTGGCCGGTATCGTGATGATGCTGCGCGGCGCCAACGCCAAAGAGGTGGTGGGCCGGGTCAAGACCAAGGTCGAAGAGATCAACCAAAAGGGCATGCTGCCCGGTGGCCTGCAGATAGAGGCCTTTTACGACCGCACCGAGTTGGTGGATTCGGCACTGTGATGGTGACCAAGGTGCTGCTCGAAGGCATTGTGTTCATCATCATCATCTTGTTGTTGTTCTTGGGGGATGTGCG
>JACDQO010000238.1 GCA_015657605.1 Limnohabitans sp.
ACACCGGGGGCATGGCGTCGGCGGTCGTAAATGGGGGTGTGGATGTCAGCGGGCAGCGATGCCAAGGTCAAGGCTGAGAGGTGCATGGGTGTCTAAGGGTGTGCGTCCCAACAGGGAGGGTCTGGGTCTGGCAATGCTCAACGCCCCGCCAGCTTTTTCTCAGACGCCTCAATCTCCGCCCAAGTGGCGTCGTCGATCCAGATGCCGTTCTGTTCGCGGTCGGCACGTGCAGTGCGTTCGGGCTCGCCCGCCAGCATGATGCCATCGCTGCCGGGTGCATCGGGGCTTTGGCGCAGCCACTCTTCAAAGGCCAGGGCTTCTTGCTCAAACATGGCTTGCGTGCCCAAGCGCACCGGGTCGATCAGCATCGTCAGCATGCCGTTCAACACCGCCCGTTGGTGGTCGGCTTCGCGGTGCCAAGTGCCGCTGCCCGTCAGCGCACCGCCCAACAACTCGCAGGCCATGGCCATGCCAAAGCCTTTGTGGTCGCCAAAAGTCATGAGCGCACCAAACAAACCGTTGGACTGCGGCACCACCACCACGCCGGGGTTGGTGGTGGGGTGGCCGTGCTCGTCAATCAAATAACCGGGCGGCACTTGCTCGCCCTTGTTGTGGGCCACGCGCATCTTGCCTTGCGCCACGCGGCTGGTGGCAAAGTCCAGCACAAAGGGCGCGCGGCTGCCATGGCACGCCGATGCAGCAAGGGTTGGTGCCAAAGCGGCCGTCGCCCCCACCAAAGGGCGCGACCACGGGGCGCGAGAGCACGTTCACAAAGTGCACCGACACCAGGCCTTGCGCCACCGCCATCTCAGCAAAGTGGCCGATGCGGCCCAGGTGGTGTGATCGGCTGAGCGCCACGGTGCACACGCCATGCTGCTTGGCGCGTTCAATGCCCATCTGCATGGCTTGCACGCCGGTGATTTGGCCGTAGCCGCGTTGGCCGTCGAGGTTCAGTAAGGGACCGGTGTCGAGCAAGACCTTCACGCCCGTGTTGGGTGACAGTCCCCCTTCGAGCACCGCGTCCACATAGCGAGGCACCATGCCCACGCCGTGCGAATCGTGCCCGCTCAAGTTGGCCATGACCAGGTTGTCGGCCACTTGCGCAGCCTCGGCAGGGGCGCTGCCGGTCATGGCGATGATGCGGGTGATGTGTTGGCGAAGATCGGCAGCTGGGATGAGGTGACTCATGCGAGTTCTTTCAAGACGGTGAATTTGTAGGAGCGCACCCCTGTGCGCGATGAGGGGTGGGCCGCGAGGCGGGCCAAAGGGCTCACATCACCGCGCCCACTTGCCATGGCACAAACTCGTTTTGGCCGTAGCCGTGGCGTTCGCTCTTGGTGGGTTCGCCCGATGCGGCAGCCAAGATCATTTCAAAAATGCGCTGACCCATCTCGGCAATGCTCACCCCGCCGTCCACGATCTCGCCGCAGTTCAGGTCCATGTCTTCTTCCTGCTTTTTCCACAGCGCCGTGTTGGTCGAGAACTTGAGGCTGGGCGAGGGCGCGCAGCCATAAGCGCTGCCGCGCCCGGTGGTAAAACAGATCAAGTTCGCCCCACCCGCCACTTGGCCCGTGGCACTCACCGGGTCGTAGCCGGGGGTGTCCATGTAAACAAAGCCTTTGGCCGTGACCGGCTCGGCGTATTCGTACACCGCCTGCAGGTTGCTGGTGCCACCTTTGGCCACAGCCCCCAAAGACTTTTCCAAGATGGTGGTCAGGCCGCCCGCCTTGTTGCCGGGCGAGGGGTTGTTGTTCATCTCGCCGCCGTTGATGGCGGTGTAGTTTTCCCACCATTTGATGCGCTCGATCAGCTTGTGCGCCACCTCAGGCTTCACTGCGCGGCGCGTGAGCAAGTGCTCAGCGCCATAAATTTCGGGCGTCTCGCTCAGGATTGCGGTGCCGCCATGCTGGACCAACAGATCCACCGCCGCACCCAGCGCCGGGTTGGCGCTGATGCCCGAATAACCGTCCGAGCCGCCGCATTGCAGGCCCACGGTGATGTGTTCGGCGCTGCAAGGCTCGCGCTTGATGGCGTTGGCGCGCGGCAGCATCTCTTCGATCAGTCGAATGCCTTTTTCGACCGTGAGGCGCGTGCCGCCTGTGTCCTGGATGTTGAACACCTTGAGCGTGTCGCCCTCGCGCAGGCTGCTGTGCGCCAGCCAGGTGTTGAGCTGGTTGGCCTCGCAGCCCAAACCCACCACCACCACGCCCCAGAAGTTGGCGTGCGTGGCGTAACCGGCCAGCGTGCGCTCGAGCAACTGGATGCCCAGGCCTTCGGTGTCCATGCCGCAGCCGGTGCCGTGGGTGAGCGCCACCACGCCGTCCACGTTCGGAAAGTTGGCCAGTGCTTGAGGGTTGTTGCGTTTGGAGAAATGGTCGGCAATGGCGCGTGCGGCGGTGGCCGAGCAGTTCACACTCGAAAGCACACCGATGTAGTTGCGCGTGGCCACGCGGCCGTCGCTGCGCTTGTAACCCATGAAGGTCGCTTGTTGGCGCACCTGCTCGGGCTTGACGTCTTGCCCGATGGCATAGTCGCGCTCGAAGTTGCCTTTTTCGGCGCCCATGTTCAGGTTATGCGTGTGCACATGCTCGCCGGGCGCGATGGGCTGGTGCGCAAAGCCAATGATCTGGTTGTAGCGGCGAACTGGCTCGCCGACAGCGATGGCGCGGGTGGCCACTTTGTGGCCGGGTGGGATCAGGCCGCGCACGGGCACGCCGTCCACGGTGCTGCCGCTCATCAGTTGGGCGCGAGCGATGACGACATCGTCGGCGGGGTGCAGTCGAATGAAGGAACTCATGGCAAGGTCTCAATAAAATTGTTTGGGCAACCACAGCACCAAGTTGGGGAAATAGGTGATCACGGCCAAGCTGCCCAACAAGGGGAACAGCCAAGGCAAGATGGCCATGGTGGTGCGCTCGACGCTGAGCTTGGCCACCCTCGCCAGCACGAACAGCACCATGCCCATGGGCGGATGAAGCAAACCGATCATCAGGTTCAGCACCATGACCAAACCGAAGTGCACCAAGTCAATCCCCAGTTGCTGGCAAATCGGCACCAAAATCGGCACCAGGATGGTGATGGCAGCAGTCGGCTCGAGGAAGCAGCCGACAAACAGCATCAAGGCGTTGGCCAGCAGCAAGAACACCCAAGGCTCTTGCGTGAAGCCCAGCACCCAGCTGGAGATGGCGGTGGTCACCCCTGTGGCGGTCAGCATCCAGCCAAAAATGCTGGCAGCGGCCACGATGAACAGCACGGTGGCAGTGGTCTCGACCGTGTCCAGACAGACTTTGACAAACATTTTCAGGTTCAGGGTGCGGTACCAGAAGAAGCCCAAAATCAAGGCCCACACACAGGCGGCGATCGCGCCTTCGGTCGGTGTGAACACGCCGGTGGTCATCCCGCCGATCAGGATGATGGGGGTCATGATGGGCAAGACGGCTTGGAACTTGAACAGCTTGTCGGCCAAAAACAAAATGGCCAAAGCGATGAACACCGTCATTTGGGGCGGTGTGCCAAAGGTTTTGACGGTCCACCAAATGGCCAGCGGCCAGCCCACCACCACGGCGGTCTCGGTCAAGGCCTTGATGACTCGGGGCCACTCGAATTTGATGTCAGCGCCCCAACCATTTTTGTGGGCAAAGTAAGCCACCGTCAGCATCATGAGCAGCGCCATCAAAATGCCGGGCAAGATGCCCGCGAGGAACAAGGCCCCCACCGAGACGTTGGCCATCATGCCGTAGATCACAAACGGCAAGCTGGGCGGAATGATGGGCCCCAGTGTGGCCGATGCGGCCGTGACACCCACGGCAAATTCGGTGCTGTAGCCATGGTCTTTCATGGCTTTGACTTCGATGGTGCCCAGGCCTGCCGCGTCGGCAATGGCCGTGCCGCTCATGCCCGCAAACACCACAGAACCCACCACGTTGACGTGGCCCAAACCGCCCTTGAGCCAGCCCACCAAGGCCAGCGCATAGTTGTAAATGCGGTTGGTGATGCCGGCGTTGTTCATCAGGTTGCCCGCCAAGATGAAGAAAGGCACGGCCAGCAGCGGAAAACTGTCGATGCCCGAGACCATGCGGTGAATCACCACAAACGGCGGCGAGCTTTGGGCAAAAAACAGGTAAATGAGCGAGGCTCCCGCCATGGCAATGGCCACCGGAATGCCGCCACTCATCAGCAGCAGGAAAATGATTTTCAACATGGCAGGGCTTTCTGTCGTTCGGGGGGCTGTTCAGCGGTCCGTCATTTCGGATTCGGGGCGTTCCAGCACGGTGTAGCCGCGCTGCAGGTGGATGCGCATGACCCAGATGGACCGCAGGCACATGGCGGCAAAACCGGCCATTACCACGCCGTAGACCCAGTTCATGGGCAAGTCGATGATCGTCATCTTGTAGCTGCCCAGTTTTTGCATCATCTGGCCCGTCAAAAAGGTGGCGGCGCCAAAAAATCCGATGCGCATCACATCCACCAACAAGGCCACTGCATAAGACAGCCGAGCAGGCATGAAGCGGAAGAAAAAGTCCACCTGAATGTGGTTGTTCTTGGCCACACCAATGGCCGCGCCCGTGAACACCGTGGCAATCAACAAATACCGGGCGATCTCTTCGGTCCAGGAGGCCGAATCGTTGAGCACATAGCGGGTGAAAAATTGGTAAAAAACCGTCAGGCCCAAGGCCCAGAAAAACAGCAAGGCCACCCAAGCCTCGATGGGCGTTCCGGACAAGTCCACCGCCTCATCGGTGGCGTGGAACTGGCCGTCATCGCCCATGACTTTGGGCAGGGCATCCAGGTCTTGCAGCTTGCTCATGGCAAATCTTTCGAAATTGAAAAACGGATGCCCGGACCCGCAGGTCCGGTCATGCCAACGCACGCTGGGCCAGTGTCCAGCGTGGTGGGGTGGGCTGTGCTTTGGTAGCACAGCCCCAAGATCACCTGGCGGCCTGGATCTTGTCGAAGTCAGACTGCGTGAAGCCCATTCCGGTCAGAGGCTTGTTTTTCAGCACCGCATCCTGGAAGGATTTGCGGTCGACTTGCACCATCTGCAAACCTTTCTTGCGGAACTCTTCCACCAGCTCGGCTTCGCGGGCCTTGACCTTGGCCGATGCGCGCACCGCAGCTTCCTGGGTCACATCGGTGAAGATCTTCTTTTCGGCATCGTTCAAACGATTCCAGAGGTGGGGAGCGATCTGTGTGGTCAGGCCGTCCACGATGTGGCCTGTGAGCATGATGGCTTTTTGCACTTCAAAAAACTTCTTGGCCTCGATCGTGGTCAAGGGGTTCTCTTGGGCTTCCACGGTGCCGTTTTGCAGGGCCAAATACACCTCGGCAAAAGCAATCGGTGTGGGGTTGGCGCCGCAGGCCTCAGGTGTGGCGCGGTAGGCGGGCACATCGGGCACGCGGATCTTGATGCCCTTCATGCCGGCGCAGTTGGTGAAGGGTCGCTGGGCGGTGGTGTGGCGTGCACCGTAGTAGGTGTAGGCCGTGACCTGAATGCCTGTGCGGGCACGGAATTCGCCAATCATTTCCTGGAACACCGGGCTCTTGGAGTAAGCCAACAGGTGGTCGCCATCACGGAAGATGAAGGGGTAGTAGGCGATGCCAAAACGGGGGTAGGTGCGCGCTGCAAAAGAGGGGCCGCTGATGATCATGTCCACCGTGCCCAGGGTCAGGCCTTGGTTGATGTCGGTCTCTTTGCCCAGTGTGGATGCTGGGAAGACCTGGATGTCGAACTTGCCGTTGCTGCGTTTTTTGATTTCTTCGGCGGCCCACACCGACTCGGTGTGGAAGGGCTCAGACGTCTCATAGACGTGCGCCCACTTGAGTTTTTGCTGGGCCATGACGCCCGTGCTGGTCAGCAGGGTGCCCATGGCCACCGCACCGACGGCGGCCAGGGTTTTTAGGGTGAATCGTTTGCTCATCTTTGTCTCCTCATTGGGTTGTGAAATTTGCTGACGCGGGAACAGAAAAACCACCCTAGCGGGCGGGTGCGCGGCGCCAGCTCGCGCTGTATCTTTTGTGGGCTTGTCTCAGGTGTTTCTGCATGGCCTTGCGGGCGGCGCTGGGGTCGTGCGCCTCGATGGCGCGCACCACCGCTTGGTGTTCTTCGATGGCGGCTTGCCACGATTCGGGGCGTTCAAAGTAGTCGCCCAGCCGCTCAAACAAAGGGCCATGGCGTGCTTGCCAATAGCGCTGCACCGTGTCGAGCAACACACTGTTGCCGCAAGCCAGCGCGATGGCCTGGTGAAAAGCCTCGTCACCTTCACGCGGAACTTCGTCTCGCGCAGCTTCGCGTTGCATTTGTTTCAGGCTCGTCTGGATCGCTTTGATGTGGGATTTTTGGGCATGGGCGGCGGCCAGCGCAGCCACTTCGGCCTCCACCAAAATCCGCGCGCTCATGACCTCGAGTGGACCCCAGTTGGCCGGGGTGTCGGCGTCGAGATCGGCGCCGAGATCGGTGCCGAGTGCCATGCCTTTGCGTGCAGAGCTGTGGACGGTTTGCTGCACATAAATGCCCGATCCGGTGCGCACTTCGATCATGCCCTCCACCTCGAGCGCGATCAGGGCTTCGCGCACCGAAGGGCGGCTCACACCCAGCTGCAGCGCCAGATCGCGTTCGGCAGGCAGACGCGAACCAGGCGCAAATTCACCCGACACCATCAGTTGCCGAAGTTGCTCGGCAATCTGGCGGTAAAGGCGATGCGGTGCGACGGTTTGCAGGGGCATAAGGGCATCAGGGATAACGTGAATTGGACAAGTGGTCAGACCAATTGCAGAATCATCACATGACCCATCAGCCCTGCCACTCCGCACAAACCCGCATGCTGCGTGTCGCAAAAATGACGGCCCGCGCGGCTGATGGCCGCATGCTTCACACCCTTTTGTCCATGCCCTGCCTGCGGGGTTTTGCAGGTTCCGCGCTTTAGCCCCTTATGCCCCACGTCACCATTGACCGCGTGAGCCTGCGGCAAGTCAATTTGCCGCCCAAGGTCTTGCGCACCGACGCCATCCAGTCCTTTGTGACGCAAGAAACGATTTTGCTCACGCTGTACTGCAGCGACGGCATCAATGCCACGGGCTACGCCTACACGATTGGCACAGGCGGCTCCTCGGTCATCGCCTTGCTCAAGGACCACCTGGCCCCACGCTTGATCGGACGAGACCCGGTCATGGTCGAAGCCATTTGGAAAGATTTGTTTTTTCACACCCATGCCACCGCCGTGGGGGCCATGACCAGCTTGGCGCTCGCGTGTGTGGACACCGCATTGTGGGACTGGCGGGCGCAAAGCCAGGGCCTGCCGCTGTGGCAGTTGCTGGGCGGAGCGCAAGCACGTGTGCCGCTTTACACCACCGAAGGCGGCTGGCTGCATTTGTCACCCGAGGCGCTGGTGGACCAAACACTGGAGGCGCAAGCGCAAGGCTTCAAAGGCGCCAAGATCAAGATCGGCCGCCCGCATGTGAGCGAAGACGTGGCGCGCCTGTCTGCCGTGCGCGAGGCGGTGGGCCCTGGCTTTGAGCTGATGACCGATGCCAACCAAGGCTTCAACCGGGCCGAGGTGGTGCGCCGTGCTCGGGCTTTCGATGGGTTGGGTCTGGCGTGGATCGAAGAGCCCCTGCCCGCCGAAGACGTGTCGGGCCACCGCCAGTTGCGCGAGCACACCCCCATCCCCGTGGCGGTGGGCGAGTCGATGTACCACCCGATGCAGTTCCGTGAGTATTTGGAGCAAGGCGCGTGTTCCATCGTACAGCCCGATGTGGCGCGCGTTGGCGGCATCACGCCCTGGATCAAAACCGCGCACCTGGCCGAAACTTTTGACGTGGCGGTGTGCCCGCACTTTTTGATGGAGTTGCATGTAAGTCTGTGCGCGGCCGTGCCCAACGCCACTTGGGTGGAATACATCCCGCAGCTCGACGACATCACCACCTCGCGCATGCAGGTGCAGGACGGCTATGCCATCCCACCCGACGCGCCCGGCTTGGGCATCGCCTGGGACTGGGCGGCTATTTCAAACAAACAAACCACCTATCTGGAGATCAAAGCACCATGAGACTCAAAGGAAAAATTGCCCTGGTCACCGCCGCCGGTCAAGGCATTGGCCAAGCAGCCGCGCTGGCCATGGCGGCTGAAGGTGCCACCGTGTACGCGACCGATGTGAACGCCGAATTGCTCAAGGCCTATCAAGGTGTGGCGAATGTGCACACCGCCGTGCTGAACGTGCTCGACAAGCAAGCGATTGCAGCCCAAGTGGCCAGCTTGCCTCGTATTGACATCGTCTTCAACTGCGCAGGCTTTGTGCACAACGGCAACATCGAGTTGGCCACCGACGAGGACTGGGAATTCGCCTTCAATCTGAACGTGCGCTCGCAGTTCTGGATGATTCAGGCGGTCATCCCCAAAATGGTGGCGCAGTTTGCACAAACCGGCCACGGCGGCAGCATCATCAACATGGCCAGCGTGTGTTCCAGCGTGCGCGGTTTACCCAACCGTTTCATTTACGGCACCAGCAAGGCGGCCGTCATTGGCCTGACCAAAAGCGTGGCGGCGGACTATGTGCGCCAGGGCGTGCGCTGCAACGCGATTTGTCCCGGTACCGTGGACACGCCATCGCTTCAAGACCGCATCAACAGCTACGCCGACCCGGTACAGGCACGGCAGGACTTCATCAACCGCCAACCCATGGGCCGTTTGGCGCAGGCGCATGAGATTGCACCCATCGTCACCTTCCTCGCATCCGACGAATCCATCTTCGCGACAGGCAATGCCTACATGGTCGACGGTGGCATGACCATCTGAAACACCCCATTGAATGACTGAGAGACACACATGAATTTGCTCGACATGAAAGGCCGCCACGCGGTCATCACCGGCGGGGCCACGGGCCTCGGTTTTGCCATTGCGCAGCGCATGCTGGCCTCCGGCGCTCGGGTCACCATTGGGATCGCGATGCGGCGGGCATGACGAAAGCCGCCGAACAACTGCGGCAAGGTCAGCTGGGTGCGGTGGTCAACACCGTCCAGGTGGATGTGACCGAGCACGCTTCGGTGGTGCAGGCCACCGCGCAAACCACGGCGCTGGCGGCGGTGGATGTGCTGGTCAACAGCGCCGGCATCACCGGCCCCAACGTCAAGGTTTGGGACTACCCGGTCGACGCCTGGAAGCAGGTGTTCGATGTGAACGTGCATGGCCTGTTCCATTGCTGCCGCGAACTCAGCGCCCACATGAAGGCCCGCAACTACGGCCGCATCGTCAACATCGCCTCGGTGGCAGGCAAGGACGGCAACCCCAACGCCAGCGCTTACAGTGCGAGCAAAGCGGCGGTCATTGGCCTGACCAAATCGCTGGGCAAAGAGCTGGCCGACACGGGTGTGCGCGTCAACTGTGTCACCCCGGCGGCTGTGAAGACGGCGATTTTTGATCAAATGACGCCCGAGCACATCCAGTTCATGCTCTCCAAGATTCCGATGGCCCGTTTTGGCGAGCCCGAAGAGGTCGCCGCCATGGTGACTTGGCTGAGCACCGAAGAATGTTCCTTCTCCACCGGCGCGGTCTTTGACCTGTCGGGTGGCCGCTCCACTTATTGATCCGTTTGCAAAACTGAAAGGCAACCATGAAACTCGTTCGCTATGGCCAACCCGGCAAAGAAAAACCCGGTCTGATCGACGCCGAAGGCCGCTTGCGCGACCTGAGCGGTGTGGTCAAAGACATTTCGCCCGACCAACTGAACGACAAGGCCTTGGCCAAGCTGGCCAAAGTCAAGACCGACAAGCTGCCCCTGGTGCGCGGCAAAAAGCGTTTTGGCACGCCCATCTCGTACACCAGCAAGTTCATCGCCATTGGCCTGAACTACGCCGACCACGCGGCCGAAGCGGGCATGCCTATTCCGGCTGAACCCATCGTGTTCACCAAGGCCATCTCGTGCATCCAGGGCGCGAACGACGACGTCATGCTGCCCAAGGGCTCCAAAAAGTCCGACTGGGAAGTGGAACTGGGCATCGTCATCGGCACCCGCACCCGCTATGTCACGCAAAAAGACGCCCTGAACCATGTGGCCGGTTACTGCGTGGTCAACGACGTGAGCGAGCGTGAATACCAGCTCGAGCGCGGCGCCACTTGGGACAAGGGCAAGGGTTGCGACACCTTCGGCCCCGTGGGCCCTTGGCTGGTCACGCGCGATGAAGTGCCCAACCCGCAAGCCCTGAGCATGTGGCTCGATGTGAACGGCGTGCGCTACCAAACCGGCAACACCAAGACCATGATTTTTGGTGTGGCCAAATTGGTCAGCTATGTGAGCCAGTTCATGACACTCGAGCCCGGCGACATCATCACCACCGGCACGCCCCCTGGCGTGGGCATGGGTGTCAAGGTCGACGGCAAGTCTGCGCCCGTTTACCTCAAGCGCGGCGACGTCATGCGCTTGGGCATCGAAGGCCTGGGTGAGCAAACCCAAAAGGTCGTGGCTTTCAAGGCCTGAAGCTAAGCCATTGAATCAGTCATGTCGGGGCTGAAGCCGCCGACCTACAGGGTCTTGTAGGTCGGTGGCTTCAGCCCCGATGTCATGGGCCCTCCCGATTTACCCTTGTTGGCCAGGGTCCTTGTCGATTCGCTCGGTTTTTGGTGCAGAATAGAACGATCGTTCTTTTTTGCCAGCCATGACCGACCGCCAACCACCCTCCAACGTCGAAAGCTTGCCGCCCCCTGAGCCGGGTCGGCGCGTGCTCATCAAGGGCCAACAAACCAAGGCCGTCATCATCGACGCGGCGCTGGGCTTGGCCTCGCAAATTGGCCTGGAAGGCCTGTCCATTGGTGCTGTGGCCGAAGTCACCGGCATGAGCAAGTCGGGTGTCTTCGCGCACTTTGGCTCGCGCGAGGAGCTGCAGATTTCGGTCATCCGCGAGTACCACGACCGCTTTGAGTCCAGTGTTTTTTACGCGGCCATGCAAAAGGTCCGCGGCCTGCCCCGCTTGCACGCCATGTTTGACAACTGGATGGTGCAAACCTCGGCCGAGATCGATTCCGGCTGCATCTACATCAGCGGCGCGGTGGAGTTTGACGACCGCAGCGGCCCGGTGCGCGATGCGCTGGCGTCGTCGGTGGCCACTTGGCAAACGGCTTTGCGCCGCGCGGTGGAGTTGGCGCAGGCCGAAGGCCAGCTCAGCCAAGAAGCCGATGCCCACCAAATTGCTTTTGAGATCCACGGCTTGATTTTGGCCTTGCACTACGAAGCCCGCTTTTTGCGCAACCCCAGCGCCACCGACCGTGCACGCCAAGGCTTTTTGCACATCTTGGCGCGCTATGGCGGCCCTGCCATGCCGCCCACCTCTGTGCCCGTTGCGGGCGCCAAGGCGGCCAAATTGGTGGCCGTGCCCAAGACCCGCCGCAAGCCAAGCGAAGACTGATTTTTTCACCGATTCAAGGAGCCCTCCATGCCCGTCTACAACCCCCCACTTCGCGACATGCAGTTTGTCTTGCACGAGTTGCTCAACGTGAGTGCCGAACTCAAGGCCCTGCCCAAGCACGCCGACACCGACGCCGACACCATCAACGCGGTGCTCGAAGAAGGTGCAAATTTGCCGCCGAGGTGGTGTTCCCCATCAACATCTCGGGCGACACCCAAGGCTGCCAGCTCAACCGCGACACGCACGAAGTCAAAGCACCCGACGGCTTCAAAGAAGCCTATGCGCAGTACGTGGCCGGTGGCTGGCCCGCGCTCAGCTGCGACCCCGAGTTCGGTGGTCAGGGCTTGCCCTTTGTGGTCAACCAGTGTTTTTACGAAATGCTCAACTCGTCCAACCAGGCTTGGACCATGTACCCGGGTCTGAGCCACGGTGCATACGAGTGCTTGCACGCCCACGGCACGTCCGAGCAAAAAGCCCTTTACCTGCCCAAGCTCACCAGCGGCGAGTGGACCGGCACCATGTGCCTGAC
>JACDQO010000027.1 GCA_015657605.1 Limnohabitans sp.
AACAGAAAACCGTTGGGTGCGCCTGCGCGTCTCCAGCGCCGCTCTGCGCCTGATCGACAAAAACGGCATCGATGCCGTGCTCGCAGACCTGCGCGCACGCGGTCAAGCCTAAACCCAGAACATTAGGAGTCATCTACCATGGCAACCAAAGGCGGACGCGAAAAAATCAAGCTGGAATCCACAGCTGGCACTGGTCACTTCTACACGACCAGCAAAAACAAGAAAACCATGCCCGAGAAAATGTCGATCATGAAGTTCGACCCCAAAGCTCGCAAGCACGTTGAATACAAGGAAATCAAGCTGAAGTAATTCAGCCTGAGCCTTCCAACAAAAAACCCGCCTCTGGCGGGTTTTTTGTTGTCTCAAACCATCAGCACCAAGCAAACAGGGCCCGAAGGCCCTGTTGGAATGGCTGCCGAAACAGATCAGGCAGCTTGGCGCACCGCACGTAACTTGACCGAAAAGTCACGCAGCGCAGCAATACCGCTTTCTTCGGCGCGGCGGCACCAGGCTTGCAAATCAGCCGCCAATTGCTCGCGTGAATGGGAGGTGTTGAGCCAAATCTGGCTGAGCTCTTCGCGCATTTGCACCATTTTGTCGAGCACGGGGCTCGCAGCACGGGCTTGCTGGAGATGGACCTGGGCCGCAGCAGGCACCTTGGCGGCATCGCGGTGCAACCAACGCTGGGCCGCCTGCATCACGCTGGCGTCCAGCTTGAGTTTGCTGGCTTCTTGTTGCATCACGGTGCGCACATTGCGGGCGTAACCAGCCATCACTTCGTAACGGTTGGCAATCAGCGCTTCCAGAGTCTTTTCGTCGGCTACCGGGCGAATATCGCCATAAGCCAAACGGGGCGGCGTCTTCTTGACGGTGGCCATGCCCAAAGTTTCGAGCACCCGGATGTACAACCAGCCGATGTCGAACTCATAAGGCTTGACCGACAGCTTGGCCGATGTGGGGTAGGTGTGGTGGTTGTTGTGCAACTCTTCGCCACCAATCAGGATGCCCCAAGGCGAGATGTTGGTGCTGGCGTCGTGCGCCTCAAAGTTGCGGTATCCCCAGTAATGGGCTGCGCCGTTGATGATGCCGGCGGCCGTGATCGGGATCCAGGCCATTTGCACCGCCCAGACCGTCAGACCGATGAAGCCGAACAAGGCCACGTCGATGATCAACATCAGGGCCACGCCTTGCCAAGAAAAGCGGGTGTACAGGTTGCGCTCAATCCAGTCGTCAGGGGTGCCGTGGCCAAAACGCTTGATGGTGTCGAGATTTTTAGATTCTTTGCGGTACAGCTCAGCGCCCGTGAAAAGCACGGTTTTGATGCCGTGCACATGGGGGCTGTGCGGGTCTTCGGCCTGCTCGCACTTGGCGTGATGTTTGCGGTGAATGGCCGCCCACTCCTTGGTCACCTGGCCCGTGGTCAGCCACAGCCAGAAACGGAAAAAGTGAGAAGGAATGGCGTGCAGGTCCAAGGCACGGTGCGCCTGGTGACGGTGCAAGAAGATCGTGACGCTGGCGATGGTGACGTGGGTCAGGGCCAAGGTGATCAACACCATTTGCCACCAAGCCAAGTCGAACAGGCCGTGGCCCATCCAGTGAATCACGGCATCCAAAAAAGCCCAATCAGGCAACAACATGAGTCTGTCTTTCTACTGGCACCTGAATTCAGGCAATCCGACGATTTTAAGTTTGCTGCCCCAAAAAGGACAGCGTTTTCGACCGGCCTCGACCGATAAGGGTTTTAAAGTATTACTTTTTCACCCAGGCTGCGGCAAAAAAACCATCCGTGGCATGGCGATGGGGCCACAGCCTCAGGAATGTGCCGGTTGGCGGGGCATCGGGGTGGGCATCGCCCGATGGGGCCGGTGAGCACAGACTGGCTGCGTGGGGCACTTTGAGCCTGTCGAGCTCTTGCGCCACATTCAAGGGGACAAAGTCCGGGTTGGCGGCGCTGAAGGCTTGCGCGATCAGCTCGTTTTCTTCGGGCAGCACACTGCAAGTGGCATACACCAAACGGCCACCCGACTTGACCATGCGCGAGGCGCTTTGCAAGATGGCCAGCTGCTTTTCGGTCAACTCTTGGACAGCTTGGGGCTTTTGACGCCATTTCAAGTCAGGGTTTCGGCGCAAGGTGCCCAGACCCGAGCAAGGCGCATCGACCAGCACGCGGTCAATTTTTCCCGCCAAGCGCTTGACGCGGTCATCGCGCTCATGGGCAATGGCCGCCGGATGCACGTTGGACAGGCCACTGCGAGCCATGCGGGGTTTGAGAGCATCCAGGCGGTGGCCCGACACGTCAAAGGCGTACAAACGGCCCGTGCTGCGCATGGCCGCGCCCAACGCCAGCGTTTTACCGCCAGCGCCCGCGCAAAAGTCCACCACCATCTCACCCCGGTGCGAATCCACCAGCAAGGCCAGCAGCTGCGAGCCTTCGTCTTGCACTTCAATGGCACCCCGTGTAAAGGCGTCTGTTTTTTGCAAGGCGGGTTTGCCTTGCAAGCGCAGACCCCAGGGCGAAAAAGGCGTGGCCTCAGAAGGGATGCCGGCTTGCGCCAACTCTTTTTGGATGTCGCTGCGCTTGGCGTTGAGCATGTTCACGCGCAAATCCAAGGTGCCGGGTTGTTGCAGGTGCTCGGCCAGCGCCCAGAAGTCGTCGCCCAATTGCGCTTGCAGGGCTTGCGCCATCCACTCGGGCAGGTTGTGGCGGTGTGGGGCCATCAGGGCATCGGCCGGAATGGCGTCACAGGTGGCCAGCCACTTTTTCTCGGTGTCGTTGAGGGCGGAGGCCAAAAAATCACGCGGGCCAAAAAAACCCAAAATCGCCAGCTTGCGCTCTTTGGGGCCAGAGCCCGAGCGCGCCAGCTGCTCAAACAGCAGCTTTTTGCGCAAGACGGCAAAAGCGGTTTCGGCCAAAGTGGCGCGTTCACGGGGCCCCAAAGAGCGGTGTTCACGGAAGTAACGCGAGACCACAGCGTCGGCGGGGTGTTCAAATTGGAGGACCAGCCTGACCAGATCGGCGCAGGCGTCTAAAAGGGCTTTTGGATGCATAGGGGGTGCATTGTCCCATCCCCAACCCTTTGACAGACACACATCACAGGAAAGACATGTCAGAACCACTGCCACCGATGATCGAAACGCCCAAAGGCCTGTACCGCCATTACAAAGGCGGCCAATACCGCGTGCTGGGCACTGTGCGCCACAGCGAAGACTTGCAGCCCATGACGCTTTACCAAGCGCTGTACGGCGAGCAAGGCCTGTGGGTCAGGCCGGCGGCCATGTTTGCCGATGTGGCCGAGTTCAATGGAAAAGTTCAACCGCGCTTCACCCGGATCGGGGACTGAAGAGGGTCTGGTAGGTCGGTGGCT
>JACDQO010000239.1 GCA_015657605.1 Limnohabitans sp.
CAATTCAATCAGCACATCGCCCGCCTTGACCACCTGCCCTTCACTCACTGGCACGCGTGCCACCGTCCCCGTGATTTGCGCGCCAATGTTCACCCGGTGCGGTGTCTCTACGCGGCCACTGGCCACCACCGTTTGCAGCAATCACGGCGCTGCACCGCCTCTGTCTGCACCTGAGGCCCCACCCACCAGCGCAGCGAAGCAGCGCCCAAAAAAGGAACAGCAAGCCCCACAACAATTGGCCACCATGTGCGCGAACCCAGGTCCAAACAGCATTCATGCGGCCCATTGTGGGGACCGGTGCGGTTCAAGCCCATGATCCAGGTCAAGATCGGTCCATGGGCAGGCTGTGTGTCAGGCAACTGAGCAACAATGAGGCTTGTGTGCTCTGTCTACCCTTCTTATCCCCATGAAAAAATCCTCCTCCTCGGCTCTGGAGAGCTCGGCAAAGAATTCGTCATCAGCGCCAAACGCCTGGGCTGTCATGTGATCGCCTGCGACAGCTATGCGGGTGCGCCCGCCATGCAAGTGGCCGACGAATCTGAAGTGTTCAGCATGCTCGACGAAACGGCTTTGCTTGCATCCATTGCACGGCACCAGCCCGACCTGATCGTCCCCGAGATCGAAGCCATCCGCACCGAAGTGCTGCTGGACGTGGAAAAGCAGGGCTTTGAAGTCATCCCCAGCGCGCGCGCGGCCAACCTGACCATGAACCGCGACCGCATCCGCGACGTGGCCGTGGGCCTGGGCGTGCGCACCGCCAAATTTGCCTATGCCGATTCGGCCGCCGAGTTGTTGGCCCGCGCCAACGAAATCGGTTTTCCGGTCGTCATCAAGCCGGTGATGAGTTCATCAGGCAAAGGCCAAAGCGTGGCCAAGACGGCTGCCGACGTGCAAGCCAGCTGGGACTATGCCTGCGCGGGCATGCGCGGCGACCGCCAGAAAGTCATCGTCGAAGAGTTCATCCACTTCGAATTTGAAATCACCTTGCTCACCGTGCGCCAGCGCAACGGACAAACCCTGTTTTGCCCCCCCATTGGCCACGTGCAAGAACGCGGCGATTACCAGTACAGCTGGCAGCCCCAGGGCATGACGCCCGAGCAAATCCAAGCCGCGCAAGACATGGCCGAAAAAGTCACCACCGATTTAGGCGGTGCGGGCCTGTTTGGCGTGGAATTTTTCGTGACGAAAGACGAAGTCATCTTCAGCGAACTGAGTCCCCGCCCACACGACACCGGCATGGTGACGCTGACCAGCCAGAACCTGAGCGAGTTTGACCTTCACGCCCGCGCCATTTTGGGTCTGCCGATCCCACGCATCGACTGCGTGGAAGGTGCCAGCGCCGTGGTCCTGGCCGACAAAGAAGGCAACCACCCCACATTCACCGGCGTTGAGGCGGCTTTGGCCGAACAGGGCGTCGACGTGCGCATTTTCGGCAAGCCCACTACGCGGCCCTACCGCCGCATGGCCGTGGCGCTGGCCCAAGGCCCCAATGCGTTGCAACGAGCGCGTGAGGCAGCGGCCAAGATCAAGGTGCTGAGCCACTGATTGCTGAGTCCTCAAGGTACAGCTTGGCTGAGAGGCCAACCGTCACCAAGCCTTGCACGTTCGCAGCCTCAGGCAAACTTTTCAGCGTCTGCCCAAAAATGCGCCGCAGCGTCTTTGGCCGCCAACAGGGGCTGGCCTGTCATGGGCCAGCCGATGCCCAAAGTGGGGTCGTCCCATCGCAAGCTGCGCTCATGGGCGGGGTACCAGTAATCGGTGGTCTTGTACAAAAACTCAGCCGTTTCACTCAGCACCACAAAGCCGTGGGCAAAACCCGGCGGCACCCACAACTGCTGGTGTTTTTGGGCGTCCAAGTACACCCCCACCCATTGGCCCAAAGTGGGCGAGCTTTGACGCAAATCCACCGCCACGTCGAACACTTGGCCCTGCACCACCCGAACCAACTTGCCCTGCGGGTGCTGGATTTGGTAATGCAGACCGCGCAAAACACCCTGGGCAGACTTGCTGTGGTTGTCTTGCACAAAAGGCAGGTCCACCCCGGTTTTTTCAAAGAAGTCACGTTGGTTGAACGACTCAAAGAAAAAGCCCCTCGCATCCCCAAACACTTGGGGCTCCAGGATCAGGACCTCAGGGATGGCCGTGGGTATGACGGTGTAGGGCATTATTTGAGCAAGTTCAACAGGTATTGACCGTAGCCGTTCTTGGCCAATGGAGCGGCCAACTTTTGGACATCGGCGGCACCGATCCATTTCTGACCCAAAGCAATTTCCTCGGGGCAGGCCACCATCAGGCCTTGGCGTTTTTGCAGAGTGGCGATGAAACCGGCCGCCTCTAGCAAGCTGTCGTGCGTGCCCGTGTCCAGCCAGGCATAACCCCGGCCCATGATCTCCACATTGAGCTGGCCCAACTCCAAATAGCTGCTTGTTGACATCGGTGATTTCCAACTCGCGCGAGGTAGGATGGTCGTCTGCGATGTCGCACACTTGGCGGTCG
>JACDQO010000240.1 GCA_015657605.1 Limnohabitans sp.
AGCACCGAGATGAGCCTGGAAGTCACCAGCCTGGGCGTGCAGGTGCACGGCGGTATGGGCTTCATCGAAGAAACCGGTGCGGCGCAGTACTACCGCGACGCAAATTTGACGATTTACGAAGGCACGACCGCCATCCAGGCCAATGATCTGGTGGGCCGCAAAACCGCCCGTGACGGTGGCCAGACTGCCAAGGCGCTTGCTGGACAGGTGGCGCAGACCGAAAGCGAACTCGCTGCATCGGGCAACGCCGACGCGCAGGCCGTGGCCCGTCGTCTTAAAGCCGCCCGCGAAGCCTTTGTGGACGTGGTCGAGTTTGTGGCGGGCAACACCAAGGCCCACCCCCAACGACGTGTTTGCAGGCAGCGTGCCTTACCTCATGTTGGCTGGCAACCTGATGGCGGGCTGGCAAATGGGCCGCGCCTTGCTGGTGGCCCTCACACCCGAAGCGCAAGCCCAAGACGCTGCGTTCATGGCCGCCAAAGTGACCACCGCGCGTTTTTACGCCGACCACATCCTGTCTAAGGCCCCTGGCATCCGCGACAGCATCGTCGAAGGTGCTGGCAGCGTGACTTCGATGGCGCTCGACGCTTTCTGAAATCGATTCCAACAATAATTTTGAGGAGACAACATGTCTAAATTGCCCCCTGTTTTGGCCAACCTGCCTTTCCCCGCCATCGCTTCGCCCCTGTTCATCATCAGCAACCCCAAGTTGGTGATTGAGCAGTGCAAGGCTGGCATCGTCGGCTCCATGCCCGCTTTGAATGCCCGTCCAGCCGAGCAACTCGAAGAGTGGTTGATCGAATCACCGCAAGCCTTGGCTGCTTACACAAGGCCAATCCGGACAAGCCGGCTGCGCCCTTTGCTATCAACCAGATCGTGCACAAGAGCAATGACCGTCTGGAGCACGACATGGCCATGTGCGTCAAATACAAGGTGCCGATCATCATCACCTCCTTGGGCGCACGCGAAGAGATCAATGCAGCCGCCCACAGCTATGGCGGAGTGGTGCTGCACGACATCATCAACAACAAGCACGCGCACAAAGCCATCGAGAAGGGCGCAGATGGCCTGATCGCTGTGGCTGCGGGTGCCGGAGGCCATGCCGGCGTGAAAAGTCCGTTTGCCTTGATTCAAGAAATCCGCCAGTGGTTCGACGGCCCGGTGGCTTTGTCGGGCTCGATCGCCACGGGCGACGCGATTTTGGCGGCTCAAGCCATGGGCGCGGACTTCGCCTACATTGGCTCGGCCTTCATTGCCACGCACGAAGCGCGTGCGGCCGACGCGTACAAGCAAGCCATCGTGGACAGCAACTCCGACGACATTGTCTACAGCAACCTGTTCACAGGCGTGCACGGCAACTACCTGGCGCCATCTATCCGCGCGGCGGGCCTGGACCCTGAGAACCTGCCCGAGTCCGATCCCAGCAAGATGAACTTTGGCGGTGATGCCAAAAAAGCCTGGAAAGACATCTGGGGCTGTGGCCAGGGCATTGGCGCGATCCAGTCGGTGCAAAGCACGGCCGAATTGGTTGCCCAGTTCAAGGCGCAGTACCAAGCTGCTCGCCAGCGTTTGGCCATGTGAACCCACCGGCTTCTGCCATGAACCCGCCGACGCCTTCCGCGGCCGAACGCGCTTGGCTGCTGGAGGCCTTCAAAGGGCTGGGGTGCCTGTTCATCGTGCTGCACCATCTGGCTTTTTACGGGCCCATGGCCGATGTGGTGGCGCAGGCTTGGCCGCTCGGGATAGGCTGGTTGAATGAGCATGGCCGCTTGGCGGTGCAGGTCTTTTTGGTCTGCGGTGGTTTCCTCACGGCCCAAAGCCTGGCCAAGCAAGAGAACTTTTCGCTTTCGCAGATGGGCAGCTTGGTGCGCAAGCGCTACCTTCGACTGGCCATTCCCTTGCTCGCAGCGCTCACCCTCACGGTGCTGGCCACAGAGCTGCTGCGCCCATTTTTTGACCACGATTCTTTGTCACCCCCGCCCGAGTTTTGGCAAGCTTTGGCCCATGTCTTTTTCTTGCAGCACCTAGGGGGCATGGATGGCTTGTCTGCCGGGGTTTGGTATGTGGCAGTTGACCTGCAGTTGTATGTTTCGGCCCTCTTGCTGATGCTCATGGCCCAGCAGGCCCATGCACGGTGGCCCCAGTGGCCGCTCAAGGCTTGGCTGGGTGCTTTGTGGCTTGTGCTGGTGGCTGCGTCTTTGTGGTGGTGGAACCGACATCCCGAGCTGG